>MEUM01000040.1:0-10406 GCA_001771735.1 Caldifarciminota bacterium RBG_13_43_14
TCCTCCATTGAATGTATGTTTCACATATATTATATTTATTTCTATATAAATAACAAGCAGATTCTGGAAAATTTGGAGTGCGAAATCGGTGATTTCGCGTTCTATTAGCAACGACACCGTCGTTGCATTCCATGCATCGATTGCCTTCGCCCGAGGCAGACTGGTTGGGGAATGACAAAAAGCCCTTGCTATTTTATGCCCGCATTGTATAATTTCAATACTGAATTGTTCTTTAATAACTTTGGATAATTGAATAGTATCGTTGTAATCTGATTACTAATCGCTGCTTGCCCCGTAGGATAATTATCGTATGGGGGAATCGATGCCAAATCTGTGTGGCATCAGGAGGTTTCATGCTAAAGAGGATTTTAATTATACCCGGCATAATCGCTATGATCGCCATGCAGAATGTCCTGCAGAAACAATAGATGATTTATAGAACTCTAACATCATTAATTGTGTTGCTTATTTTCAACGTAATCAATTGCGGTCATCAATACAACGAGCTGACCGGCGATGGTATCGTAACGGTCGGCGTTTATATTGATAAAGGTGCTTCCGGTATCTGCTATGGTGCTGCCGAAAAAATGTTCGAGTGGATGGGTTTTAGGATCGAGCGTATATTTGCAGTTACGGTCAATGAAGGAAATCTCGATGATATTGACATTTTCTATTTCCCCGGCGGGAATGGCGGACTGTACGACTCTTATGTAAACGATACTAGGAAGCAGCGCCTTCGGGATTTAATCGATGACGGACGCGCTGGCGTCGGCGGGATCTGGAAGAATAATCCTTAGAAGCTTTTTGCCAGACCTAAAGAAACCTTGTCTCCATTGTAGCGGAAATTGATCCGCATTATCTCCTGAGAATTGTCTTCAAGTAAACGGCGATTATAGCGTTCGGCCATGTTGATCGCATCGATAACATTCCAAATATGGACCGTTAATCCTGCAATGCCAAGAACGCCGGCAAGAGCTGCGTTCTGATCGCGTTCCTCCTGCGATAGGCTGTCATCACCCGCCCGCTTGTTGCACTCATTTGCGATACCGTACAATGAAGCAGTTCCGACCAGGAAGATAGCGCCTTTTATCCATTTCCGGCAATATATATGCCCGACACCCGGCAATTGCGCAGCCAGCAAGCCAGAGAGTACTGGATCTTTGGGCACGATTATCTTGGTTTTTATGATCTTTATTTCCTGAGGTTTATTGATTAACTGTGTGTCGTCGGTTTCAGTCTGCGCCTGGCAAAAAACAATGAAGATGACACAAATCCCGATTGTGATCTTTTTTATCATTGTTCTTATATCTCCTTTTCTATATCGGGAGGGGTGTATATATACACCCCTCCCCTTCAAATAATTACCACTCAAAAGGGTAAATGTATCCATCCACGACCAGCGTACCCCTTCCAAATTCATCCCATTCAAAGGTCGCGATGATCTCTCCACCCTGATCCTGAAAACGGATCTCACCCGATCCAGAATTATCCGGTCGGAAATCAGCATGCACCCAGTATTGATCATAGGTATCCTGTGTTTCATTTTCCAGTATAAACTCAAGGAATGAATAATTATCATCCCAATTATCCGGAGTTTCCGCATGATGAATTCCCATCGTTATATCAATCGATTCGTATGGATTGGAATAATTACCTGGTCCCCATTGAATACCGCCCGGTCGATTTACAGGGTTGAAGTGTACGTATAAAGATTCCTGCGACGTATTGTTCTTTACCGCCATTTCGGTATCACGATCACCCGGATTCACCTTGATCGACAAGAACCAGTTCTCACTGAAACCCCAATCAAGATATTCATTCTGTCCAACAAAAGTGAATATATCATCGAGCGTGTCATTCGGCGTATCGTTATCATCCCAGTATATGTATCCGACCGTGCGCACGCCATAGGTCGTATCATCGACATAGAAAGTATCAATGCCCAGCAGTTGGAATCCACCGCAGCTGCCGTCTTCACGGGGTGCATAAGAAGCAGCGCCCCTCAGTGCTTTTAATACATCAAGTGCGTGATCAGCCACGCTTCTGTTGGTTTGCGCCTGCTCGCAAGCGACCAATGAGATCAACACCAGCACTGGTATCAGTCCGGCTAATATTTTGTTAGTTCGCATTTTCATTTGAACCTCCTTAATCAATGAATAAGCAATATGCGTGCCAGATCTAAACCAATGATTTTTAATGTAGTTATGGATTTTGCATATCAATAACCGTATCTTTGATGATACGCAATTTATCATAATTGATACGCTCATTTTCCCTTTTCTATATCTAGCTGATGTATGCGCCTTGATAAATTACTGCGCTGAATGCCTAGTTTTTCAGCGGTTTTTGAAATATTCCATCCGTTCAATTCCAGTTGCTTTTTTAAATACTTTTTTTCCAGCTCATTCTTCGCATCGCTTAAGTTCTGGGTATGATTGAATACATCCTTTTCTGTTTTAACTCCATAAGTAGTGCTGAATTTCAGATCCTCAAGAGAAATCTCTTTGGCGGCACTGATTATTATCGCACGTTCAATTATATTCTTTAGCTCTCGTATATTACCCGAAAATGATAATGTCGTAATATAGTCCAAAGCATCTTTATTGATGGTCTTGAGTTTAGTCCCGTTTTCTAAACTGTATTCTTTCAATATATGCTCAACCAATAAAGGAATATCTGCCCGACGTTCTCTCAAGGGCGGTAAATAGATCTGAAAAACATTGATGCGGTGTAGCAGATCAGTACGAAAATTTCCTTTCTTTGTTTCTACCGCAATATCTTTATTGGTCGCACTGACTATTCGCACATCGACCTTTACCGGCATAGCACAACCTAATCGCAACACCTCACCATCCTCGATCACGCGCAGAACTTTAGCCTGGGTTGCCAGTGACATATCACCTATTTCATCTAGAAATATCGTGCCTCGATGGGCAAGCTCGAATTTACCGATACGGCGTTGTATTGCGCCGGTAAATGCACCTTTTTCATAGCCGAACAATTCGCTTTCGATCAATTCGCTAGGTATTGCCGCGCAATTCACTTTGATGAAGGGCTTACTATAACGATTGCTATAACGATGTATCCAATAGCTGACCAGTTCTTTCCCGGTTCCGCTTTCGCCCAGGATCAGGACTCGAGCTTTGGTCCCGGCTACGTTTTTAATCTCCTGCCAGATCTTATCCATAACCGGCGATTTGCCGATCATTTGAAAGCGCCTTTCTTCTTTCTGCAGCCATTCTTTGCGCTGCCTGGTAAAATTCCTTTTTTCCAGCGCGTGATTGATCATGATCAGGACCCGATCCATACTCAACGGTTTTTCAATAAAATCATAGGCACCCAATTTCATTGCTTGAACCGCATCGGCGATCGTGCCATGTCCAGATATAAGTATAATCTCGATTTCCGGTTTTTTTTCTTTGACCTGTTTGAGTACTTCCAATCCATCAATGCCCGGCAATTTCATATCCAGCAATACTGCATCATATTCCGATTCATTGATCAGTTTTAATCCTTGTTCGCCATCAGCCGCAGCAACTGTTTCATGTCCCTCATCATTCAAAATACCGGTCAGGTTAATGCGGATATTTTCATTGTCGTCAATGATTAATATTTTCGCCATGGATCGCTCCCCGATCAATTATCTTATTACTGATTGGTAAATGCATAATAAGAGACGCCCCCTTACCCGGCTGGCTTTTGAGCTCGATATCACCGGCATGGTCATTTATTATTTTTTTCACTATAGCTAATCCTAAACCTGATCCCTGGGCTTTGGTTGTAAAATAAGCATTAAAGATCTTGTCGGCAAACTCTGGATCAACTCCCGGTCCATTGTCTTTGAATTCAATAATTATATTATCATTGTGCCTTCTTGTTTGTACCGTTATTATACCTTTACGGTCCTTCAGTACCTCAAAGGCATTTTTATATAAATTATGGAAAACCCGGCGCATTAGTTCAGCATCAATAAACAACTCAGGGATATCTTTATCCAACAATTTCTCGATTTTCACATTCGCTGCAAAATGCTCATAATCACGGGTCACAGTGTCGATCAGATCATTTATATTGCCTGATTTCAGCTTTGGCTCAGGCAAGCGTGCAAATTCGGAGAATTCCTTTATCAATTTTTCTAAAGACTCGATATCCGCCAGAATCATATTACTGTTTTTATCGAACAATTGGGGAAAATCTTTATTTTTATTCTGATAATGCTTTAGCAGTCTTTCGATCGAAAGCCGCATTGCTGAAAGCGGGTTCCTCACTTCATGAGCCATGATCCTTGCAGCATCGCGCCAGGCAGCAACGCGCTCTGTCTGTTTCAAGCGTTCGCGGCTCTTTTCAAGCTGGTCGATCATATTATTATATGCATCTATAACCCGGGCGATCTCACCGGCTGGTCTTGATATTTTTAAAGGCTGATACTCATCCTTGCTTTCTAACATCGTTCTGGCAATTTCGTTCAAAGGTCTGGTTATACGGAACAACACAAGTGAAATTACCACAACTGATACGATAAAAAATGCTATGCCAATCAATACGCTGAAGCCGATTATCTGCCATTCATAAAGATTTTTCAGACCTTTAAGCTGACGATAGATACGAATTGCGCGCTGGGCAGTCGCTTGTTGCACCTGGTCTGGCGCATTATTCACGCCAATGATCAATCCCTGCTCGATCTCTTCCTTTTCCCATAAACTGAGCGCGGTCGTGCTTAAATAGAACATAAAACCCATTAATGCTCCGGTATAGAGTAATGACATTGCAGTAAAAATTATTATTGTTCTTTTTCTCAGGCTCATGGTGCGATCTCCTTGCCCGGTATCCATTTTGTATTTTTCATCGGATATTTAAAATTCCAGAAAGCGTTAAGATCGAAATGCTTAGCATCAATCGCCTCGATCTCGATCGTATTGAGCGCGGCGGTCAATCTTACTTGATAATCGCATTCCACCTTAATCCGATCGACGACGATCATATTAATCCCAATTTTCGATAACAATACTTTAGCGCTATCCAGATCATTGATGCTCAACTCAGAATCGTCCAGTAGACTGATAATATATTCATTGGTACTGGGTTGAAATACAATATATTGCCTAATTGTCTTTTCGAAAAGCAGTCGCGCTAATCCCTGTTCATCCTTTTCTAATAGCTCAATGTTATAAAAAATTCCAACTTCGCTGCCGCTTTTTATGATTTCGTCCAAACCCTTTGAAAAAGCCTTTTTTAATGTAGTTTCAACCCGCACTGAATCTTCATATATTAAAATATCAGGAGTTGTTAAACTAGGACCGCTTTTGGTTATAAAAATTACAATACTTATGACTGTACCGATCGCCTTAATGCCTAATATTTTTAACAGAATCGGCATGTTCGATTATACAATGCTGCATTGTACTGTCAATACAATGTATCATAAAAGCTCCTCTATTAAACATATAGGGATGGCATGGCCATCCCTATATAATCTTACGGTTTGTCGTTCGGCTGTTTATTTTACTATCGTTACCGGTTTCATGAATACCCCATCCGGCATTTCAACCCGCACAAAATAAACTCCAGCCGACAGCTGTTTTGAGTCGATCCCGATTGTATATTGTCCAGGTTCTCGCAGTTCGTTGACCAGATCATCGACCAACGCTCCGGTCGCATCGTAAAGCGATATCTGAACATTACCCAATACCGTTATGCTGAACTGCAGTCGCGTAACGTTACTGAACGGATTAGGTGCCAGCATAATATACCCGGCCGATGCATTGATCGGTTTTTCTGCAATGCCAACTGGCACAACTGGAACTTCGGCAGTGTATCGTCGGTAATTCGCCTTGGTAACGGTCACCAGAATAGTATCGCCGGCCGTCTGTGGAATGATCGAAACACTGACCGAAGAGCCAGTACCTTCGGCAACGCCGATGATCTCGCCGTCTACGGTCAAAGCGATCACCGAACCGCCATTGGCCGAAACCGCAAAATAGTTTTGTCCGGCCTGACAGATCGCGGCATGACTGACCGTAAGGTCCATTGGCATAACTGAATACAAAGTCACAAAGCAGTCAGTATGATGATGGAATAGCCCATAGGTTATGCCGCGATAAGCGCCGGCACTTACTGCATCAGGAAACCATGAGGCATCAAGATAATACTTGCCCGAGGTCTGTGCCATGCAAGGCCTGAGATCATCATAGCCGGTCATTTCAAACAACGGATAGCCGGGATCAAACTGCGGCCAGAGACAGTCAAACATGCCCCAGATATAAGTGTCATTGACAAATGAGAAACTAACCGATGATGCCGCGTTCAAACCGAGCGCGCCGAACTGTATACGATGGAATTTTTCAGTAAAGCATTCGCTGGTCCAATGATAACGGCCAGTAAGGCAATTGGTCGAATTAACGAAAGTGAACATTGTATTGGTAAGTCCATCCAGACTCGTATTAGTATATGCTGGTTCGCTCCAACCGGTCTCAGCGCCATGGTCCCGGTGCTGGACAATAAACGCACCGGCATTGATCGCGGCATTAATACCGGCCGCGTTTCCGCCGCTCCAATAGGTCGATGGATTCGGATTGGTTGCAGGAATATAACCTCTGGCTACCCAGTAATCAATCACGGGCTGACTTCCCGCGCGGCTGGTCCACGCACAGCCAACAGTCGGTGATCCAGAGTAAATTGCGTACTGGGTTACTGGTGTTTTGCTCAGGCTATTAGCGAAAAATCCCCGGCAGATTTCGCATGCCATCTGGAACCAGCGTTCGGTCTGCCATCCGCCTGCGATCAGAGGATTATTATAAAACCCGGCATTAGTGTAAGGATTACGCTCATAGGACAAGAATTTATTTATCATCCGGCTCAAATGAGTTGCACTCTGCGCGCATATCCGGCCATGATGCATTTCCGGAAGCGTATCATTGTTGTAGTCCGCATACCAGTTGTCAGTAGCATAGGCTGCATAACCCCAGGGATGGGTTATCACCTGAGAGGTTACACCATATGCATCGCCTGAGGATTGGAAATCCGATAATATCAAGAAAGCCACCGGCGCCGGTGTCCAGGTAGTATAAGCGTTCTGTAAGAAATTTTTGATCGCCGTGGTCGTATTGCCGCCAATCGCCGTAGTGGTGAACACCTCCGCCGAAATACCCTGCAGTTTGCGCCAGGCCATAATCGTGTCGGCCCAACGAATGAACAATGTATCATTCGGTACGATGATTATATACTCGACATTATCCCGTGAATGAATGCGTTCGGACGAATAGAAATCGATTTTAGGCAATGAATTATAGTTCAATAAATGATTTTTCAATAACGGTTCCCAGAAACGGTTTCGCAGCCGGTCCTCGCCAAAATGGCCGTTGCCGCCGACAAAGTCAATGCGAAACTTAATGTCTTTGTATACGATCAAATCTTTGGTCACCGGATTGTACTGAAATGGAATAACGCCGACAATGACCGCATCAACCCCGCGGATCTGCTTGATCTTTGACAGTCGCACCGGTGATTCGGGCCAGTAAGCATTTTGTCCGTATATTCTTGGATCTTTCTCATATTTCAAAGGGTCATCACTGGTTTCGATCGGTATGCTCGAAGCTGGCGCGATCTCGATATTATGATAGACTTCAATACGGCTATCAATTATCGTTACCTGCGGCCTGGCGCCCTGAGGCAATGCAACATACCGGGAAACACCGGTAAGACAGGGCACACCCGGCTCGGGAATAAAGACTCCCGGCACGCCATAGTTTTGCATCGGCACGCCGTCGATCTCAACATCCTCGATCACCATTTCGTGCATGCTGAATATCAGTTCAACACTTTGATTTGACTGGGAGGCAATATTGAACAAAGGATATTCTGCCCAGTTATCATCGAATTGCACCGATCGAATAGCGGTCGAGTTGACCGTCTGATTCGCCACAGCATTACCAGTCAATAACATTACAACACTTATAGTAAAAGTAACGTATCTTAGCATTAAGCCTCCTTTTGATATTGAAATACTGTTATTTGTTATTTCTCATCCTCCTTTCTTAATACTTTATGTTCCATATAATTATAAGAGGAACAAGACTTAAGTCAAGACCCCAAATTATGTTCTACTTTCCGATCGGGAATTTATATTTGTTGTCCTCCCACATAAAAATTTTCCTATGCCCCTCTTCAGTGCGATTTCGGTAAACAATAGTGAATTCATTGGCAAGTAATTCAATCCCTTCCCAGCGCTTTAATGCAGGTATGAAATTTCCCTTGATCACGTTCAAAAACTGTGACATAACTGCCTGTGCGGCTTCCGGCGTGTCGCTGATCCCATATAATTCTACATAGACGCGGTTAGACAGGGGATCATAATATGCAAAAACATTAGTATTGGTCTGTTCGACCAGCGAACCCCAGGCCGCAGCTGAATAAAAATTCATCTGCATGGCAATATAGTCGCCTTTAGTAATTGTATATTCTTCAGATAGCGTCGATGCATCAGCGTTGATTAATAACGCACTGAAAAATAGCAGTAACATGACAAATCTTGTTCGAATAACCATAATATTTCCTCCTTCAATATAGAGTATATTTAGCAGTCTTGTGAAGTCAATGAGAACGGAAAAAGACGAAACGCTTTTATACTTACTATTTCTTTTTGTACTTTAATCTTTCTCTTGGATTACTGATTATTTATCCCGTAGTTCTCAGAACAGCGGGACCGATTACGGACTATTGTTCTTTACTTCCCCCTTCCCGCTTATTAAGTTATTAATTATTTTTTCATAGATCTCATCGCGCTTTTCCCGGGAAATATTCGCAGTAACCTGTATCGCAGTTAAAAATTGCTGGGATTCATCAAGCTGCTTGTGGAAAATATTGATCTGTTTTAATGCCCGGCTGTATAACCAGAAAAACAGTCCGCTGATCACTTCTACCACCACGCCGGCAATGGTTGAATAAGGGATAATATCCGATTTATCAGGTGACAGATAAATAACCAGCAAGCCGGCGGCAAAGATCAAAAACCCGAGAAAGCAGGCGACCAAGGCACTGGTAAATGCATTGCTCGCCTGCTGCCGGGTTATTATATAATAGCCTTTAAGCTCGGCAACATTGCGCCGCATCATGGAGATAGCATCTTGCGGCTCTTCATGCAATGTTTTTAAAGTGCTATCGATCTCCTTTTTGACGAATTCCTGTTCCCGGGAAAAACGCCGCCGGCTCATGTACTGAATAACCGGTATTAATAATGAAAGCACAACCGCGCATCCGATCACAAATACAAAATCCACATTCATTTACATAACCCCCTGTTGGTTATCTTAAAACAAAGAAGCTACCCGGACCTGATCCGGAATAGCCTCTCTGAGAGTTATTATATATAAAAGTGGATTGTTGTCAATGATTAAGAAGCGTAGCACGAATAGCGCTTTCTGTACCCACTATTTACGGTCCTTTCCAATCTTGACACTTAAGCTGCTAATATTATAATTCCCAAAGAGTATTATGAAGCACGATAGCATCGATCCGCCCGTTATCAAAGGAACCGAGAAATATATCGGATATTTTTTCTATTATTTCATTTATGTAACAATCACATTTTTGATAATTATCTTCTTTATTCTAAATACCAAAGAAAGTACATTGATTATTTTATATTCGATCAGCCGTTCAGTTAAATGTCTGGCAGCGATACTGGGAGCATGGTTCGCGCATCGCTACAAAAACCACATTTTACTTGTGCTTTTTAGTATTTTTGCATTCGTATCAAATCCGTTTTTGCCGGTAAAAATGCCAATGGGAATCTGGTTCATTTTTGATATTGCCTTTATAATAGCACTTATCAGATCGCTGAAAATATTTCCGGTCGCGCCGAATTTCATGCCCGACACCGTCAAAGCTCCTACACCAGAACCCCAGAAAAAGACGAGTTCATCTTCAAAACTTTTCGAACATATAACCGCCAAGGACGAGGAACGACCTGAGCGTGAACATAAATTGTGGGATAATATCTTAACGCTCGCTGAACTTGATAATGTCCATACTTATATCATTGATGAAGCAAACCGCTTGCAATCAACTGACTGGGCAGATTATGCGCTGCGCCTGATCTGCACGCATTCTCCGGCACTTTCCAAGCTGCTAATCAGTGGCGATCTAAACCTGAATCTCATTCGTAGAAGTGAAAGGAAGGGTTTAGAGGATGCAGTTAAAGCAATAAAAGCCGTAAAAATCAATGCCGGCATATGCTTACGTGAATTCTTTCAAGATCTCTTCAGGGCAATATATGAAGAAACAAACTACAGTGATGGTAATCGCTTTTACTGGTATGGTCGTGACCGGGTAGTACAGTTACTTCATAGTTACATGGCAAGCCGCCGGAGTTTTTCCCAGGTCAGCCAGAAATTCTATGATATTGATGG
>MEUM01000041.1:0-2786 GCA_001771735.1 Caldifarciminota bacterium RBG_13_43_14
ATACCTCTTTTGCCCGGCTGATAACCGACCCGGGTAATCCGGCGAGGCGGGCGACTTGTATTCCATAAGACTGATCGCTTGGTCCGGGACTTATTTTCCTTAAAAATATAATCTCATCACCCCATTCTTTAACCAAAAAATTAAAATTCTTGACCCCGCTCATAAAATCTTCGATCCTGGTTAATTCATGAAAATGAGTGGCGAAAAGGGTTCGTGGTTTTTTATTGGCGTGAAGGTATTCAACCACTGCCCAGGCCAATGCCAATCCATCATAGGTCGATGTACCCCGGCCAACCTCATCCAGTATGACCAAACTGTGGTCGGTTATATTGTTCAGTATATTGGCAGTTTCCATCATCTCGGCAAGGAATGTGCTGACCCCGCGCGATATATCATCGCTGGCACCGATACGGGTGAATATCTTATCTACCAAACCAATACGTGCTTCTTTCACCGGCACAAAACTGCCGATCTGAGCCATTATCGATATCAAAGCGACCTGACGTAAATAAGTCGATTTTCCGGCCATATTAGGACCGGTAATTAGAAGGACCTGATTCGCATTGCGGTCAAGCATTACATCATTGGGCACATATGAACCTTTTTCAAGAATCTTTTCAACAACCGGATGACGACCTTCGATGATCGAGAGCTTTGCGTCATCGCTTATTTCGGGACGCGCATAATTGTTCAGTACCGCGTTCTGAGCAAAACCCTGCAGCATATCGAGCACAGCCAGCGCGCGGGTTGCATTGAGTATCGATTCCGCGTATTTAGCGATCTCATCCCGTACCGCAACATATAGTTCGTATTCGAGCACGGTTATTTTCGCCTCGGCATTCATTATTTTTTCTTCAAATTCTTTGAGCATCGCCGTATAAAAACGTTCAGCATTAGCCAGGGTCTGCTTGCGAATATAATCTGAGGGTACGGCACTTAAATTGGGTTTGGTTACTTCTATATAATAACCAAAAATTGAATTGTAGGCGACCTTTAATGAATTAATTCCGGTACGCTGTCTTTCTTGAGTTTCATAACCAATCAACCATTGCTTTCCGCCCTTGGCGATATCTCTTAATTCGTCGAGTTCTTTTGAATAACCGCTGCGTATTATACCGCCCTCATCAAGCGCGGCCGGAGGCTCATCGATTATCGATTTTTCGATCGCGGTCGTAACCTCGGAAAAATCGGAGATCTGTTTATATATATCGCTAATCACATTAGCTACACAATTTTCAATGAGCTCTTTGACTTTGGGATAAACTCTTAGGGAATTCTTCAGGGCAATCATTTCCCTAGGCATGATACGCTGACAGGCAAGTCGTGAGGTAATACGCTCGACATCGTTGATCATCTTAAGGGCTGCCCTGAGTTCCTGACGCAAAAATTCTTTTTGCCGAAATTCTTCAACCGCATCAAGCCTGGCCTCAATTTTTTCGACATTTAATAACGGTTCTTGAAGCGCCCGGCGCAAGTATCGTTTGCCAAAAAACGTAAGACAATTGTCGACAATTGATAGTAACGACCGTTCATCATTGCCCTGGATATTTTCAAAGATCTCAAGATTACGCCGGGTCGTAGCGTCGAGATACATTGTATCGTGCGCCTGGAACAATGTCAGCCGGTCAATATGCCCAAGCGTTGTTTTCTGGCTCTCGGATAAATAATATAACAATGCGCCAGACGCTCCAATCGCAAGATTAAGCCCCTCAATACCGAAGCCATCTAATTTTAATACTTTAAAATGTTCACAGATCTTCTTATGGGCGATCTCAGATACGTAATGATAACCGTCCAGATGAGTAATAGTTATTCGGCAGTCGATATTGATCCCTTCGGGTAATACGATCTCCCGTACTTCCTTGCGCAATAATAATTCGTTAAGCTGTTCAGGTTCGACCTCACAACAAGAAAATTCACCGCTGGTTATATCACAAAAGGCAACCCCGACCTTTTTTTCATCCGGCAGGCAACCGGCAATAAACAAGGGCTTTTTCTCATCAAGCAATGAGGGACGCAGAATAGTTCCGGGTGTAATAACCTCGACCACATCGCGGGCGACAAGTTTTTTCCCTTTAGTTGCCGGTTCAAGCTGCTCGCAGATTGCGATCTTGAAACCGAGCTTCACCAGTCGGGCGATATAATTCTCGCTCGCCTTGATCGGTACACCGGCAAGCGGAACCTTGATCCCTTTTTGTATCGTCTTTGCCGTAAGGGTTATGCCCAGACATGAGCTGGCAAGTTTGGCGTCGTCATAATAGAACTCATAAAAATCACCGACCCGGAAAAGAAGTAAATTATCTTTGTATTTATTCTTGATCTGCTGATATTGCTCGAACATCGGCGTCAACTGCATATTTTATTGGTGGGTGTTGAATCGTGGAATTCGGGATTTCCCGATATTATCGGATTTAATTCCCTTTGACAACATTGCCCTTTATGCCCAGCGAATCGAGTTTCAGGGCATAGGCTTTGGCCTCTTCAATCGTTTGAAACTGACCGACCCAGACGCGGTAATAGGTATTACCCATGACCAGGGCTTGCACGATCTGAGCGGTCAAATCTTTTGCCTTAAGATCCTGAACATACTTTTCAGCATTATCCCGGTTGCGATATGACCCAACCTGAACCGTGAAATATTCTTTTCCTGGAGGATTTACCGGACGATCCGGCGCGATTGTTTTTGCCCGATCAGCCCAGATCGATTTTGGAAAAGAGCTTTTCAGATTATCAAGCGCTATTTTTCCTTGTTTGTCATCGCCGCTACTGATATAGGAAACTCCAAG
>MEUM01000041.1:2819-5489 GCA_001771735.1 Caldifarciminota bacterium RBG_13_43_14
GGGAAATTGACGTAACATCTCATTCAATGTTACGATTGCATTCTTGTAATTTTTTAATGTAATATTGGTTTTAGCGATTTCAAGATATGAAAGATCGGCAAATCGTGACTGCGGATAACCTTTTATTACTTTCTGATAATAGGTAAGTGATGAATCCGGATTCAGTGAAAGCCTTCCCAGATAATAAAAAGCCTCAGCGATCCTGGGATGATTGTCATTACCGACTATTTCAACAAAAAGATCCCTTGCCTTCTCAAATTGAAAAGTATTGAATAACCGTATGGCCTCATCGATATCCTGCGCGATAAGGCTTAACGGTATTATAAGTAAGCAAATAATGATTCGATTGCGTGGCATTTTGGACATAAGAAAACATGCTCGCCAGTCGTAAAACCGCATTTAGCGCAACGGAATTTATTCGTCAGTACACCGCCAATGGTTTCATCGACTTTTTGTTGTACTTCTGGTTCGGCTGACATATTTTGTATAATGTAAAGTTTAGGCAGCACCTGATCCGGAAAAGTGTCGGCTAGTTTCGAATAGATATGCTTAACTCTTTCGGGTTCGCTTTTCTTCTTATATAATGCCGCGAGTTCAAAACCCACCATAAAATTCTTCGGGTTGGCCGAGAAGATCTTTTCATATAGGGGTATGATCTCCCCGAATCGATCCAGCTCAAACATAACCCGGCCATAACGCGACAGGATCAGAAATGCATGATCAGGATGACTATTAATGATCTTAGTGTAGTATTCGGCCGCTTTTTTAAGATCACCTTTTTTCTCATAATGATCGGCCAGGTAAAACATGGCGGTCAATGAATTGGATGCGATCCGCAAAGCTTTTTTGAAAAAACTCAATGCCTTCTTCTCAGTATCATTCTTACTACTGCCGCTGCTGCTCAATTGATTCTGTGCGGCTGAAGCGTAATAAAATGCAAAACGGGTATCTGATCGGTTGGTAAAATTCGAATCTTCATATATATTTGCGCAATCGGCGAATTGACCCATTTCTTCCTGTATCCTGAGTATCATTTCCAGGGCGTGTTGATCGTTCTTGTCGATCTTAAGGATTTCACGCAGAAATGCGATCGCCTTATTCTTACGATCGATTGCAATCATATCATCGACCAGGGCATAATAAACTCGCTTTTCCTCATGCCGTTTCAGCATTGTCCGTACGGTTAAAGACTGATGGATCTTGATCGCGGTATCATACTCACCCTTTTTACGGTATAAATTGCCTAAACGAATATAAGCATCGACCAGATCGGTATCGATCGCGATCGCGTCCTTGAATTTTTTCACTGCCATATCATCGTTTTTATCGAGCTGGGCAATTAACGCTTCAATATATGGTGTATGGCTTGATACTTTTTCCCGGTGTTTCTGAAAGAAAAAATATAGGAGTATCGCAATGAGAACGACGATGATAAGGATCAGATAGGTCACTTTCCCTCCTCAAAAGGAAGATTGCGCAGCGCATCAAGTTCCTTGCGTAACGCCCGGTGTTCCCGATTCAAACGGTGCAAATTACTACGCAGCACAATACCGTCGGCCAACGCGAAAATAAATACAAAAAGCATACCGGCAATAAATGAATATAAACTTAACATGGCTACGGGTACGTCCATGATTTTCTTGCCAAAAATATCAATATCAACTTTGTGGTCTAGATTGAGCATCATAAAACCAACAATAAAGGCAATTACGATGATAACAAAAATAAGCGCCAAAAATCGCATCAGACCTCCTTAAAATATCTTATACAGATAATTAAAGATGTCAAGATGAAAAGACCATCCGCGTTTTTTGGCACTTTGGTTCTTCCATCCTCCGGATAATCAATTCTGCCGGAATTCGGTATCGTATCAACCCCGTTAGATGACGAATCATGTCTCATTTAGTGTGGACTAGGTTCGCTGGAGGGCGGGCTAAAGCGCGGCCCAGCGTTCGGCCATACTGCCATTACGCCAGCGCTTCACGTGCTTTGATACCTGACGCACTACCGAAAAGGCACTCTCAATCAGATTCGTCGTTTGTATGGTAGTTCTATTTCCAGGTACTGAGAAATTCTATCCTGTTCACCATTGTTTCAGCCGATAGTGTGAACCATAATTTCATAAATCTTCTTAAAAGATCTCCAGCAGGTATTTGATCAGAAATAATTATGCCGCAATGTTTCCCATTCTGTTCTAAAATATCTTTATGTAGTAGTGCAAAGTCTCTCTTATTATGAGAGAAAATAACGCGTTTGCTCTTGATGGCGTAATTCAATTGTTCTATATCGCTTGTCCCTTTGTTGTTTGCTTCTTGAGTGGTGATAACGTCGACTCCACGATTTGAAAGTGCCCTGTAGAAAGAAAAGGCAACATCTTCGTCAAGATAGACTGTGATTCGTACAATCTTAGTGTTTTTTCTTAACTATTTCTTCTGTGTCCTGGGCAATTTCTTTATCGATCTCCAGTTTATTATCATAATAGAATGAGATCGCATCATGGACCTGTGCCAGCGAGAGGTGAGGGAGTTCATACTGAATTTCTTCGGGCGTATAGCCCATTTTGTAATAGGTGATGAGATTTTTTACTGATGTCCTTGTGTTTTTAATAACAGGGCGGCCACGACCAATAGCTTTTTTCCTCTCAATATATGGATGCTTGGTCTTCGTCGT
>MEUM01000042.1:0-4941 GCA_001771735.1 Caldifarciminota bacterium RBG_13_43_14
TGCGTCGTTTTTACGAAGAGAATAAAGATTCGATCACATTAAGGCCGGCGCGGGTTAAGCTTGCCCATATATTGCTTTTTATAAAACCCGGTGAGAGCGAAATGCGTAAATCATTTGAAGAGGCGATCGAGATCTACAAATTGCTTTACACCGGTGCTGATTTTGGTACGATCGCCCGTGAGTTCTCGGAAGATGATAATTCGCGGCATAAGGGTGGCATGCTGGGAAAAATAAAAAAAGGGGAGACTTTGGAAGAATTTGAACATGCCCTTTTCAGTTTAAAGCCGGGTATTATTTCCGAACCTTTCCTGAGCCGGATCGGCTATCACATTGTTGAAGTTATGAATCGAGGTACTGACTGGGTACTGGCCCGACAAATAATGATAAAAGTGAAGGTGACCGAGGCGGATACGCTACGTTACGAACAATTGACCCACCAGCTTATAAAAGAAGTTAAAAATGGTGCTGATTTTGACCGCCTGGCAAAGATCTATTCGGATGATCCTCAGATCGATCTTGGTGAATGGATCGTTGATCAATTGTCCCCGCCGATCGATACCGTGGTTAAAAAATTGCAGTTAGGGGAATTGAGCGAGGCAATGCTCACTCCATACGGATATCATCAGATATATTTACGTGAAAAAATAGTTGAAGAACCACTGACCTTTGAAGATCTACGTGAGCAGATATATGAATATTTATTTCAGAAAGAACTGCAAATATATTTCATCAAGTACGTAGAGAAACTTAAAGAGCGAACTTATGTAAAAATTTTTGATATCGCGGGTTCTTGATAGATAAAACGATATTTCCTTTTTAAAATAGTTGAAACCCGGCGCGAGTTAATTATAATCAATTAATGTTATACTGCATTTTGCTGACACTGTGCTCTTGGCAACAGCGCGTAGGTTATACCATCGAGGTTAACCTTGATGTTGATAACAAGAAGCTTTCCGGAATAGAATATTTTTCTTATTATAACAATGCACCGATCGCCCTTGAAACCATATATTTGCATATATATCCCAATGCTTATAAAGATACACATACTGCCTTTAGTCGGGAAACAGAATTGCTCCCCGGCGCAAATTTCCGCGATGCCGGTCTCAAAACCCGCAGTTGGATAAATGTTAATCGCGTAAGCATCGATGCCAGGGAGATTAGATTCAGCGTTGATACAACGATACTTGCGGTGATATTGGATCAGCCATTGAATCCTGACGATTCGCTCAAATTAGTTATCGATTTTGAATTAAAAATACCAAAGATCTTTTCCCGGCTCGGGTATCACGGCGACCATTATGAATTTGTGCAATGGTATCCGAAAGCATGTGTTTTTGATCAAAAAGGCTGGCATTTTGATACCTATCACGCGATCGGTGAATTCTATGGAGAGTTTGGCGCTTATGATGTGACGATCAATTTGCCGGGAGATTACATCATTGCCGCCACCGGTAAACAAATACCAACGCGCGATCATGAAAAGACCGATCTTTATAATAATCGAAAATCAGTGCGCTTTCAGGCCGATAATATTCATGATTTTGCCTGGGTATGTGATCCTGATTTTATAATGGAAAAAATCAATGTGGATAATATCGAAGTCAAAATATATTTTCAAAAGAAACATCGACGGAAATGGCGCAATGCCGGGGTGTACGCGATCGGGGCGGTAAGCCGATTTAATCGCTGGTTCGGGAAATACCCGTTTCATGATTTGAGCATCGTCGAAGGAATGTCGCCGATGAGCGGGATGGAATATCCAATGCTGGTGATCATTGGCGAGACTGAGGATCCGCTGACACGTTTATTTGAATCATGTATTGCCCATGAAATCGGCCATCAGTGGTTTTACGGCGTGCTTGGATTTAATGAAATGGATGAAGCCTGGCTTGATGAGGGGTTGACTACTTACGCTGAAAACCGCTATTTCGAAGATCGTTACGGCAAATACGGTTCACTTTTTAAAACAAGTTATTTACCACCTTTTTCAAAACGATATTACCATAAGCTATTCTACTATCTTACTCAAACCAACGGGTTGGAAAAACCAATATTGGCTCCGGCGTATGAGCTATGCAAAGAACCGATTGTTTATTTGAATAACGCCTATTCAAAACCAGCGCTTTTTCTAACCAATCTGGAGAGTATTTTGGGTAGAGAAATATTCGAAAAGGCCATACAAACCTTATATGATCGTTTCAAATTCAAACACCCCAGCACGGATGATTTCATTAACATATTCGAGGAAGTGAGCGGGCAGGAACTGGATTCAATATTCTACTATTTCCTCAATACCACCGAATATTGTGATTGGGATATTAAAAGAGTTTCAAAAAATGAAGTCACGGTGATAAATAACGGAAAATGGTTGATACCGGCCGATGTTCTGATCCGGACGCGGCACGGCGCGCAGATGTTCTATATTGATGGCGCAAGATCGAAGCAAACCTTTGTTGTTGCCGATGAAATGGGATCGATACAAAGCGTTACGATCGATCCGAACGATAATTGTATCGATATTAACCGCTGGAACAATCATTATCCAGCCCGGATATCGATCAAACCTTATATTCAATTCCCGTCATTTGATGCCTATCAAATACTGGTATTGCCTTATCCATGGTATGGCACGGACGATGGCGTGACCTTAAACCTTTATCTGTTCGGCGCCCGCTTCATCGATTACGATGTTTTTAAGGGTCAACATCAATGGCTTGCCGGGTGCAGCTATGGTACCAAAAGCGGCAATAGCTCGACCAGTTTGAATTATCAGACACCGCTTGTTTTTAAGAAGAATTGGCGAATGCGTATTAATCTAAAAGGATCTCAGAATTGGTGGAAAGAAAATGTGGGTGTAGGTTTAACCCATAATATCGGTGTCGCCTTTACTGAAAAACCAAAGTATGAGATCAGCAATTTTGCCGACTATTTTCAGCTTAAATCTCTGGATGCGGTTGATTCAACCGATTGGGAATTGGGGCGGATCGTGACTTTGAACAATCATATCAAATTTAAATCGGGATCAGATGAGATCATTTTAAATGTCAGCGCGGCTCATGAATATATGGGGAGTGACTATGACTTTTTAAAGGCTTCTCTGATCCTGAAAAAAGATATCAAGACATTTATTCCGATTTCAATGCGATTGTTTGGCGGCTACATAATTGGGGATGCCCCTTTGCAGGATAATTTTTTTCTCAGCGGTACCTTGCGTATAACCACGATACCGGATTTGGCATTTGGTCAGAAAGGGTATTTTTCTCCGCAAGAGCATATCCATATACCCGGCGACGCAAATATGCGCGGCTATCAAACCATGCATATCAAATCAAAAAATATGGCGGCGTTGAACCTGGAGTTTCCAAGCCGGTCGTTACTGCGAGTTTTTGCCGATATCGGCTGGTATGATCAATGGGCATGGGATGCGGGGGTCAGGCTGGTCATGGGACCGCTGTCGTTCAATGTTCCTTTTTATATAAAAGATGATCCCTGGCGCGTTCACTGGTCCATCGGGTTCTAGTTATGTCCGGGTCGATTGAACGCTTACGGGATTTTGTCAAGGATAATGCCCTGATCCAGGCGGTTATCAAGAACCGGGGAAAGCGGCAGCTATTTCTTGTCGGCGGCATTGTGCGCGATATTTTTCTTGATATTACACCGGTCGATTATGATTTTTCAGTTTCCGGATCCGGGATCACATTTGCCCGCAGTCTGGCGCGTAAGTTAAAAGGCGCTTTTGTACTTCTGAGCGAAAAAGATGATGAAGCTAGAGTTGTGAAAGATAGCATTATCTTTGATTTTGTTGGGTTAGGAAAAGGTAATATACAGGACGATCTCATGCGCCGGGATTTTACGATCAATGCCATGGCGATTGACTGCAATACCCTTGAATTGCTTGATCCACATAAAGGCCAGGATGATCTGGAAAAAGGTCTGATAAGCCCTACATCATTTGATTCTTTGCACAAAGATCCATTGCGGATACTGCGCGGTTTTCGGTTTGCGCTGGAGCTTGATCTCAAGTTGACCAAAGAATTTCATCGGCAGTCTCAGAATCTTGATATTTCAAAGATTGCGGCCGAACGCATCGGGTATGAGATAATGCGGATCACGGCGGCACCCCGATCGTTCAAAATGATATTGGAAATGAACTCGCTGGGTTTATTTAGACAGATCTTTCCTGAAGCGTTGAAAATTATGGAAGACGATCAACTCTGGACTCATTCTCTGGGTACTTATGAGGCTCTTGAGAATCTTGTTCAGCGCGGTTTTTTTACAGGTATCGAACCTGAGTTTTCCAATTATTTCAATAATTATCGAAAAATATCTCTGGTCAAGCTATCCGGTCTATTTCATGATATTGCCAAGCCCGATACGATAATGGTCAGAAAAGGTGAAATTCATTTTTACGGCCATGATACTAAAGGTGCTCGCATCGTACAGGTATTGGGCAACAAGAGACTGAAAATATCAAGACCTGAAGTTGGAGTTTTGCACAAACTGGTTAAAGAACACATGCGTCTTCATTTGCTGGCGACCAGCAAGGAACTTACGGATCGTGCTATACGCCGATTCTTTAGAGACCTAAGCGATGATTGGTTTGGAGCAATGATGATCGCCTGGGCTGATGGCTATGCGACCGCAGGATGGACCCGACATCTGGAAGAAGTTTTTGTCCGCATGGTTGAATTAAAAAGAGCTGACGACGCAAAACCGACCGCCGAAAAGCTGGTCAATGGGCATGACCTGATCGCAATGGGATTAGAACCCGGACCGCCGTTCAAGGTTATACTGCAGGAAATATACGATCAGCAGCTTGAGGGGAAGATAACGACTAAAGAGGAAGGGATGATTCTTGCCCGGCAGCTGGCGGAAAAATATGGGGACGGTGCTTGACATAGCATGTATTGCTCATATAATTAATTAAGGGAAATAAGA
>MEUM01000042.1:4965-6879 GCA_001771735.1 Caldifarciminota bacterium RBG_13_43_14
TAAGCCAGATATCGATACACAATTTTGAACATGATCAGCATATGTCCGAAGCAGGTTTTTCGCCGGTAAGCGACACGATCGTTGATTTTATTCCGTTGATGATACAGGGCCGTGAAATGCTGCGTAATTATTATGGCTATTGTCCCTACTGGATCGACACATCCTATTATAGTTATTTTCAAATGGACCTGCTGACCCATATTGCATATTTTTCCATTGATATCGATCCAGCTACGGGTAATCTCAGCGGTATTCCCAATGCCAGCCGGTTCTATAAGATACGCGATCAAGGACATCTGTCCGGTATCGAGATCCATATGACTTATACGGTTTTTGGCAATTCTAATGTCGCCACCTTCTTGAATAACAACTCAGCCCGCCAGAACGCGATCAATAATATCGGTAATTTTATGACCAATTATGGCATTGACGGTGCAAATATCGATTTTGAATATGTGACCAGTTCAGTGCGGGATAGTTTCAATGTTTTTATGAATGATCTTGCCTATGAATTATGGAATCATGCTGGTGGTCGTAAATCGTTGTACCTGGCCTCGATCGCCGTGCCTGAGTGGTATCCGGGTTATGATATCGCCTATCTCTCCAGTCATTGCGATGGCCTTTTTATAATGGCCTATGATTTTCATTGGAGCGGGGCATCGGTCGCCGGACCGGTTTCACCCTGCGTTCCGTCTTCCTTCTGGGGACAATACTGCGCGGCAAAATCGATCGGCAGTTATATTCAATACGGAGCCGATACATCCAAGATCCTTTTAGGTATCCCTTATTATGGTTATGATTGGCCAACCGTATCTCAGAATATTGGCAGTTCGACCACGGGCAGCGGCACGGCCGTCATTTATTATTATGCATTTCAGAATGCAATTACCTATGGACGTATCTGGGACAATTATTCCTTGACGCCATGGTATCGCTATTACACAAGTTCCTGGCATCAATGCTGGTATGATGATTCAGTTTCACTGGATATAAAATTCGGCATGGTCAATGATTCGCTTTTGCAGGGTGCAGGCTGCTGGGCACTGGGCTATGACCGCAGTTATGATCATATATGGAATGCGATCCGGCGCAATTTCTGGACTTCTGGACCGGTCAGCGAGTCAGATCAAACCTATGCCCCGAGCCATCTGGTCAACGTTTTAACCCGGAATCGGATCGAGCTGGGCGATCTGGATCCAGTCGATAATTATCGGATATCGGTTTTTAATCGACTTGGGCAAAAGTGTTTTGATATCACTTCACACGGTAAAACCAGTATCAGTTTTGGTGATAATTGGGAAAGCGGAGTATATTTTGTAGTTATTGATAATCAAGAACATACACAGTTGATCAAGACTGTTCTCTGTCGATAATATTCAATTTCAAAGCCGTGTTGACTTCAGTTCATTTATGAATAAGATAGGATCATGGTAGAAAAGAAACGCGTATTCAGCGGTGTTCAACCATCGGGCCGCCTGCATATCGGTAATTATGTCGGCGCGATCATGAACTGGGTTACTATGCAGGATGAATATCTGTGTATATTCGGCATCGTGGATTATCATGCCATGACCGTTCGCTTTGAGCCTAAAGAAATGGAGCAGTGGATATTCAACGCAGCGGTCGATTACCTGGCTGCAGGCATTGATCACAAAAAAAGCATTTTAATGGTGCAGTCCACAGTTTCCGAGCACACTGAACTCGCCTGGGTACTTAATACCGTTACTCCGGTTGGCTGGCTTTCCCGGTCACCCACCTATAAAGAAAAACAAAAGGCAAACCCGGATTATGTTCATATGGGTTTATTTGATTATCCGGTGCTGATGGCGGCCGATATCATTCTCTACAAAGCGGAAGTAGTCCCGGTCGGTGACGATCAGGTCGCGCATTTGGAATTAACCCGCGAGATCGTAC
>MEUM01000042.1:6913-7070 GCA_001771735.1 Caldifarciminota bacterium RBG_13_43_14
TGAGCCCAAGGCAAAGCTCGGTGAGGTGCCGAGAATACTTGGTCTTGATGGCGTGAATAAAATGTCTAAGAGCCTTGATAATTGCATTTATCTCGATGATACCAAAGAGGAAATGTGGGAAAAACTGGCCGGCGCAGTCACGGATACGAACCGCAAA
>MEUM01000042.1:7086-10243 GCA_001771735.1 Caldifarciminota bacterium RBG_13_43_14
GCAATCCGGATGTGTGCAATATGTTTACCATGCATAAGGCTTTTTCATCAAAGGAAGATCAAGATTATTGCGACCGTGAATGCCGTAAAGCCGGGATCGGCTGTCTGGATTGCAAGAAAATACTGCATGAAAACATGGTCAGAATTTTAACCCCGGTGCAAGAGCGGCAAAAAGATCTAAGGCAGCGCCAAGATTTTGTTTACGGTATTTTAAAAGAAGGCTATCATCGCGCCAAAGAGATCGCGGTCAAGACCATGGATGAAGTATACCAGAAAATCGGGATCAGCAAATTCCACCGATTTTAAAATTCTAAAATCGAAATACTAAATCCCAAGTAATAGTTTAGTTTTTCCTAAAAATGATATAAAAACCGCAGCAATTATTGTAGCGGTGCGATTCATCGCACAAATTTTCGGTTATTTTTATTATGTCGGATAAATCCGACCGCTACAATTTAGGAAAAACTTACCTATTACAATCCCAAACGTTTAAAGAATTTGAATTTAGGATTTGTTTAGAATTTCGAATTTAGTGCTTAGGATTTACCTTAGTACGGTTTTACTTCGTCGTTGAACAGGGTGGCGGCAACCGATTGACCCATTAATTCAATTGAAACAACGAGACGCCGGTGTTCATGATCTTCTTTTTCAAGTGTGCCGATCGCGCCGGCCAGGGGTCCGGCTATGACCTGAACCTTTGAGCCAATCTTCAAATAGGGCAGCGGATATAAATTGCGTTCACTGTTCACGAATATTCTGATCGATTCAATATCCTGATCGGGTATCGGCATGGGCCGGCCATTACCGCAAATACTTACCAGTCCAGGAGTTCTAAAGGTTTTCATCCAATTATCGTGTATCTCATTGAGCTCAACAAAAATGTAATTGGGAAAAAGCGGTCTTTTGAACAGTATTTTACGGTCTTTTCGGCGGCTGGGCACGATGATGCGGGGTAGAAAGGTAACTATTCCCTTGTCGTTCAATAGCTTTCCGACTGTTTTCTCGTGATTGCATTTAGTATATGCAGCATACCAGCTCATTCAACTCCTTCTGTTTCATTATACAGGCATGTAATATGATGTCAATAGTAAATATTTAAAATTCCAAATCCGAAATACTAAATAATATCTAAAAATCAAATCACAAATCCAAAACGCTTGAAAAATTGGAATTTAGCATTTAGGATTTATTTAGAATTTCGAATTTTCCTCCAGAGGCGGATCAGCCTCAGGCTGAAGATATTAGTGTTTTATTGTAAATATTTGTTGTCAATATACCATTTGATCGTGGCGGCCATCCCTTTTTGTAAATCAAACTCGGGTTTGAATCCAAGATCAGAAACCGCTGCCTGGTTGGTGCACAACCAGTAAGTCTGGCACATATCGCGAATTTTGTCGCGTCCGAGCAATCTTAGATGCGAAGGCAAAAAGACATCACTAAACAATCCATATAGCATCCCAATAAATGTAGGGATAGTTATTTTTAAATATTTCTTCTTTAAAATTGATGCAACTGCATCAATGAATTCATCGGTTGAATAGACATTGCCGTCGCTGCTAAAATACGTACCTTTATTGAAAATATTGTGCTTTAATACGTTTATGATCAGATTAACGAAATCATCAATATATATTAAATTTATATACATTTTACCATGACCGATCGCCGGACAGACACCGCCTTTAATCATTTTAATGATCTTTAAAAAATCAGTATCATGAGGGCCATAGACTGAAACTGGTCTTAATATAATGTATTCCAGGTTACTGTTCCTTACCACGCTCTCGGAAATGATCTTAGTTCGTCCGTAAAAAGATACCGGCTTTGGTTGATAGGTTTCACATATCGGCTCATTGTTGTCGCACGGGCCGCAACCAGCGTGCGTGCTGATCAATATCATTTTCTTTGTCTTTTGCCGATTCATCGCATTGACCAGGTTCTCAGTGGCTTCAACATTGGATCGGTAATATTCATAATAAGTGCGGCCATAGGTCCGAGCCGCTGAATGTATTACCGTATCTATTCCAATTAGTGCCGCATCGAGCCCTTGATTTTTTTCAAGCTCGCCGTAGACGATCTCAATATTATTATTATCTTTGAATACATTGATCTTGGAAGTTTTACGCACTAAAATTCGGACCTGGTTGGTTTCGGACATTTTTAAGACTAAGTTTTTCCCAACAAAACCACTGGCGCCAGTTACCAAGATCATGATGTCATTATCACTGGTTGATGATTAATATATCAAAGATATTATTGAAATTCGTAGGATAATGAAAATTTTCTGTTGGTGGTCGGGAAATCGTATATTGACTGGTCGACACCGACATCTAAGGAGAAGCCGGCCGCGCGAATGCCGCCGCCAAAGGTGAAACCAATACGCTGACCTTCAACATCCCGAAAATAACCACCCCTCAATTTGATAAAATTATAATAATCAATCTCTAAACCGATCGATTTCCAGGCTTCATCAAACTCATACTGTAAATTCTCAAAAAAGGAATTGTCCGGATCGGCAAACATCCCAACCAGCACCTTGGTTACATCGGTAATCAGTGCGACCCTTAATAAACGGCTTTTAACCGGCTCAAAACGCAAACCCAAACGCAAAGTATAGGGTAGGGGATCGGATGAACCGCTTTCAGTATAACTGATATTCGGTCCGATGTTCTGCAAAGCAAGACCAAGATCCAAAAATCGGAACGGACGGTATATCGTGCCCAGGTCAAAAGCATAGGTAATGCCGGTACCACCCTGATCGATCCCGAGCTCAGGCATGCGCTCAAAAACCCAGTTCGGTACTAAAAAGGAATAAATGAATTTCCAGCCCAGGCCCAGAGCCAGATTAGGCCGCAGCTTGAACCCGTAATTAATCCCGATTGCCAGGTCAAAGGTCGTATATTCACCCAGATAGACGCCGTCGTCGTTATAGACCGGCGTTTTACCGGTGGTCAAGTAAATGATATTGAATCCCAGGGTGCCCATTTTGATCGGCCGGGCAACACCGGCGTATTCATAATACATGCCCGGGTGCAATGCTGGTAACCAGTTGGCATGCTGCAGCGTGATCATGGTTTTATCAATGAAGCCAAGCCCGGCTTGATTGTAATAGCAGGCAGTAGCATCATCGGCAACGGCGACGTAAGCACCGGCCAAAG
>MEUM01000043.1:0-216 GCA_001771735.1 Caldifarciminota bacterium RBG_13_43_14
AACCTGCCGAGCCCCCAAATGACAATTGACAAATGATAATTGACAGATTCTTTTTTGTTGAGTCTCACTTCCGATTGCACCCGATGACTGCCCCCTGCGATTCAGGCATCGGAATGCGCGGCAACAGCATGTTACATGGAGCGCGGGCGTCCCGCCCGCAAAGCTCGCTCTTATCGCATCTCCGTCGGATTCCCCTCACCATCTCTCAGCCTATTG
>MEUM01000043.1:332-2023 GCA_001771735.1 Caldifarciminota bacterium RBG_13_43_14
TTGAATTTTACAAAAGTCGTGTAAGCTGATGATTTTACGGTTTTATTTTCAGCGGCTAATGCCGTACTTTTTCATTTTACGGAACAGGGTCGAGCGGTCAATGCCGAGCCGGGACGCGGCCTCACCCATGCGCCAGTCGGTTTTATCAAGAACATCGATTATGTGATGGCGCTCAAAATCGTCGCGCGCGCTGTCGATCGCGGGGCGCTCAACACCATCCCCGGCGACGCCGATATCATACACCTGGGTTAACTGCCCGAGATCGATCAAGTTCGCTTCGACCATGATCGCGATCTTTTCCATGAGGTTTTTCAACTGCCGGACATTGCCCGGCCATTGCTGAACCATGAGCGTGCTCATTGCCTCCGGGGATATTTTCTTGTGCGGCAAATTGTGTTCCAGGCAAGCCCGGTTCAGAAAAAAAATCAGCCAGATATTCGATATCGGATCCGCGCTCGCGCAACGGAGGGACGCGTATTGTCAGCACGTTGATCCGGTGGTAGAGGTCTTCGCGAAATCGTCCCTCACTCATAAGTCGGTCCAAATTTTGATTGGTCGCGGCAATCACCCGCACAACGATCGCGAACGGTTTGGTGCCGCCCAATCTCATTATTTCATTGTCTTCGATCGCTTTCAACACTTTGGATTGCGCGGCCAGGGGCATGTCGCCGATCTCGTCAAGAAAAAGCGTACCGATATTAGCCGCTTCGAATCAACCGATCTTTCTTGCATAGGCACCGGTGAACGCGCCCTTTTCATAGCCGAAAAGTTCGCTCTCGATCAATTCCGCCGGCAACGCAGCGCAATTAACGCTGACCAACGGTTTGGTCACGCGCTTGCTCTTGATATGAACGTTGCGGGCGACAAGTTCTTTGCCCACGCCGGATTCGCCGGTGATCAATACCAGGGAATTCGTCGACGCCACTTTTGCGATCATTTCGATCACCTGCTGTATGACCCGGGAGCGGCCATGAATACGATATTTTTCCTGTATTTCCGATCTCAAACTCTGGCTTTCGCGTCTCAACTCGACCTTCTCCATGATATTGCGTATCGTGGTCAGAACCCGGTTGGTTTCCAGGGGCTTTTCGAGAAAATCCTCGGCGCCGTTTTTCAATGCCTCGACCGCCAGGCTCACGGTTCCAAATACCGATATCATGATCACCGGGACCGCGGGCTTATGACTTTTATTTCCTTGAGGACTTCGATACCGTCGATGTCCGGTAATTTTATGTCCAGTAATACCAGATCAGCAATATCGGACTGCAAATGACTCAGAGCATTATTGCCGTTGTGCACTGATTTCACCGCATAACCGCCGCTTTCCAGGATCTCGGCAAGTATTCTACACATTTTCACCTCATCATCGACGATCAATATTTTGGGCGGACCGGATATCATAATTCGATCTTACCGCTTTTCCTTACCGGCAGACGAACGGTCACGACCGTACCGATCTTTTCCCGGCTTTCAATGCTTATATCGCCGCCATGCCTGTTCACTATGATCCGGGCGATCGCCAGCCCCAATCCAGTACCGTCCTTTTTCGTCGATACAAAAGGATTGAAAAGCTGCGGCAGCAGTTGCGGGGCAATACCCGTGCCGTTATCTTCCACTTTCACTTCCACGTATTCTTCAATTTTCTTATCGATCATTTTTTCGCAGAGAACACTGCGCAAGGTCAGAGTGCC
>MEUM01000043.1:2070-10788 GCA_001771735.1 Caldifarciminota bacterium RBG_13_43_14
CGATCTGCGGCTGATCGAGCGACAATACGCGCATGAACTTGTTCGTGGTTTGCCGCAGGCGCTCGACCTCTTCGAGCGCCGATGCCACGTACTTTTTCAATGGATCCTTTGCGCCGTGCTTGTCCGCACCGATGTCCTGGATACGTTGCAGGGTCAGATTTATCGTCGAAAGCGGATTCTTTATTTCGTGGGCGAGACGCTGGGCAAAACCCGACCACTCAAATATCCGGCCTTGTTCTTGCTGCTGCCGGTTCAGCCGGCGCATTAAGCGATGATTGTGCAACAACAATAAGACAATAACTAACAAAAGGACAAGCAGAAAGACATATAGCAAAACTGGCGGTCTGGACAGATCGGTAGTACTTAGGACCGGCCGGCTGAAAGAAAGCAATTTGTATGTGTAGGGTTGATTATTGCCCTGGCTGACAAGCAAGCGGTTTTTGCAGCCATGCTGAACGCATGTCAGTATAAGGTGCCTTTTGTCGTCCGAGCCTTACTCGCCGACTGTTTCCAAGCGCTCGTTCAGAACCAGCAGACGGTTGTTATTGATTGTTACCAGCAATTCCAGATAACCGTCACCGTCAATATCAACCGCGCTTTTTATGTCAATCCTGCCGTCAAAAAGGCGCTCGTTCATGCAATAGAGATCGAAATCATATACTCTCACGAAGCCGTCAATATTACCGACGATTATTTCCCGGGTATCATTGCGGTCAAGATCGCACACGACCAGATCCATATGTTTGCCGCCGGAAACAATGTATCTTTTTACCGAACCATCGGCGGCATTGAGAATGCAAATCCGGTTCGGTTCGACGCGGTCGGCCCGGCCTTCAGCCTCGACCACGACAATCTCGATATTGCCATCATCATCAATATCGCCGACCCAGGTTACGGCATCAGTAAAGGTATTGCCTATTATCCGCGACCATTTGACCGCGCCGCGGGTATCAAAACATATCACATAGGAATTGCGGTCGTCAAAACCATTGACCGAACTGCCGTTGGCGACCGCGGTCGTGCTGATAATTATTTCTTCTTTGCCGTCGCGGTCAATATCAAGCAAGTGCAGATCCCGGGGCGAAACCCCCATCCAGAAATGCCATAATTCGCGATTGCGTGCGTGATCATAGACCAGTATGCCGCGCGGCTGAAGACTGAAATTACTGCCGACCAGGCAGATTAAATCCTGGTTACCGTCATCGTTCAGATCCGATGCTTTACACGCTGAAAGCATTCCATCCCATGCCTCAGGCAGATCGTGCAATAGTTCATGCCGCGAAAACTCTTTCCCAGACGAAAAAACTTCCAAAAAAAGTATCCCGGACTCAAACGCGGCAAAGAGCATTTCTTTACCGGCAATGCCGTCAATATCCGTACAGGCAAGGTATGACCGCGGACCGCGGGGATTCAGCTGAAAACGGCTGATCAATTTTTGATCGGTAAGATAATAGTGATTATCCCGGATCCGCAACAGATCGCAGCATTGATCGTCATCAAAATCCAGAGCGATAATACCATCGGCCTCGAATTCCAGATCACATTTAATATGAAACGGATCATTAATGCCCAACATCAAGACAAAAATTATCAATTCGCTCATGGTTCTTGGATCCTTTTAAATTATAGTAAATATCATATAACAATCAATATGGCAAAAAAGATGATGCCGATGCGGTTTTATGCCAAATGTTTTCCCCATATTCTACAAGTATGATACAATATAAATACAAGCGACTTTAAACGCACCGGCATCAAATGCATATGCCATTATTCAATGTAATAAGCAATATTCGTGCCAATGCGTGCAGGAAAGGTCTACAAAATTGCTCTATTTATCGAGAGAATTATTGATCACGAGCCGCAGTCTTTGTTCGTGATGCATCCATGCAACATAATGTTGCGATTTTGCAACGAGCATTTAAATGAAGACGGCGCGCGCAGAATGCGTTGTCCGGTGCCGGAAACTGCGCATAGACACACTTGTGAGAGATTTCTGAAAAAGTCAGAAATCTCGAGGTCTCTGGAAATACTTTTTCAGAGACCTCGGTGGATTGTGAAGATTTGCTCCTAATCGTTCCGGAGCGGAGCAGTTCGATAAGGTGGCAAATTAACGTTGCCACAAAGCAAATTCAACTGCCCATGCCGGGACATACTTTATGATCTGCCCGTTGACCGGTTCTTCGGCATAGTGTTTCTTGGTCAAGACATAAGCCGTCTTAGACCTGCTTTTAAGGTTTTTGAGGAATTTGCGCAGCGATTTGGGTACCTGCGGATGTTCACTCCACTTTATTTCGATCGGGACGATATCTTTTTCCCGGCGCAGGATGAAATCGATCTCATCTTTTGATTTTGTACGCCAGAAACGGACCTCCTCGGTATCTCTTAGATTCCTGCACAAAGAACAATAGACCGTGGATTCGATTAACGCGCCGGCATTCACATGCAGCGCAAGAGCCTGGAAATTTTTCAGAGTGTAATTCAAGAAACCGACGTCGGTGAAGTAAAGCTTGGGCATACGGGTAATTTCCTTGGAGCGGGTTGGCGCAAATGGCTTCAACATTTTTATAATGAAAGTCTCCTCAAGGATGGTTAAATACCGGGACACGGTATCGCGTGCCATGCCCATTTCTTTGGCGATCTCCAGGATCTTGACCAAACCACCGTTCTGTACCGCCAGAAACTCAATCAGTGCGCCAAAGCGATTCAGGTGTTCATCCGCGACGAAGCTTCTTATTTCTCTGTCTATGTATGTTGCCTGGATTTCCTTAAGCACGGAAACCTTCATCTCATGCGCAGGCGTGAGCGCAACCTTTGGATAACCGCCGAATATCACATATTCCTCGTAGGCGGCATTGACCTGGGAAAGCAGTGGCTCGGGCACCAGTCGCGGACTAATACGCCCAATCGCATCATGAAGTTCTCTTTTACCGGAAAAATTGAGATACTCCATAAACGACAGCGGGAATAAGGTGAATACCGCCTTTCTGCCGGTAAGAGGGTCACCCATTTTGGATCTTAGTTTCAGGCTCGAGGAACCGGTAACAATGCTTTTAAGCCCGGGATGATGGTCGTGCAGGTATTTTAATATGCTCGGGAAATTCTCCATATAATGGATCTCATCAAGGAAAAGAAAGGCGCGATGCTTGGCGTTCCAGCCCAGAGCCTTAAGGTAAGAAATCACCTTACGGGCAGTTAATAATGATTTGCGCAGCTCGATATCCTCCAGATCAAGAAAGAACGTCTGCTTTCTTGCTTTCTCAAGGGCCCTCTGCAGGTACTGAAGCAGTGATGATTTTCCGACCTGACGTGCACCAAGAATAACAATAATTTCGTCACGCTTAAGCCAGGGATTTAACTTTTTGACTATATCTCTATGCAAAATATTTAAACTTTTTGCTATATCCATATTATAATTATACTAGAAAAGGAAAATCTGTCAAGAGTGCGGTGGGGCAAATGTTGCGGTAGAATAACGCAGGTTGATAAATCTGTCGCTAAATTGACAATCCCGCCCTACTCACGGCCGACGGTCGCATGCCCACATATCGGCCAATCTCACGATTCGATAAGCCGGTCAATCTGCGTAACAAATACACCACCAAACAAAAACTCTTGGGCAGGCAACATGTCTAATGTCAAGACCTGCCACCTTTTTCCCAATTATCAAGGTAGCGGTGCGATTTATCGCACAAAACAGTCGGATAAATCCCGTTAGAAATACAATAAGTAAATTCTACGCGACATATATCTTATGATTTTGAACATTTCTAACGGGATGCCGTGCGCCTCGATCATGTGCATGTTCAATTCAGACCAGCGCACGCTGACCTTGGTATCAAGCCGGCGGCAGGTCGTAATCATCTTGGAGCAGCGCACCCCGTGCGACCACGGACAGGGAATGCGGCCGCGGCTGTCATCGATCGAGACCTCGAGGTATTCGGTAACCTTAATCCAATCACCCAATCCGGTTTTTGCCGCCGCGGTCAATTCACGCATGCGTCCGGCAATTTGCTCATTAGTCTTGTCAAGCCGGGCGATTTCGGCAGCATCGGCTTCGATTATCTCATCCAGACTGCGCTGATCAATGCCTAAAAACCCGCAGGAAGAAATTTTTGATGCCCGCAGCATTTTTTCCAGTCTCTGTAATTGAGGTGATTTTTTCATGAATGCTCCTTAGGAAAATTTATCATAATAGTTTTTCTCCAGAGGAATGCCATATTGCATGACGGTCTTAATTGCCGAATCGATCATGCCCGGACTGCCGCATAAATAGCATTCATGATCCTTGGCATCACTTTGCTTTTCCAGATAAGCCGCGGCAATATCCGTGACCCGGCCGGTCGCGCCCGTCCAGTTGTCGCCTGGTTCAGGTTGAGAAATTACCGGCACATATTTGAAATCGGCCAGTTTTTTCTCGAACTCCTGCATTTCGTCAAAAAGGAACAGGTCTTTCATGCCGCGCACGCCGAAGAAGAAAACCGCTCGGCGCTTATTCTGTTGGTTCACCATATCATGCAGTATGCATTTTATCGGCGCGATCCCCGATCCTCCGGCAATAAAAACAATCGGCGCGCCCGTGTCGCGCAAATAAAATTCGCCATAGGATCCATTGACCCGCACCCGGTCATTTTCTTTTAAATGATCGAAAAGATAGGTCGTGCAAATGCCGCTGGCGACGCGCCGGACAATTAGTTCAAATCTCGTATTGTCCGCCGGATCCGAGGATATCGAATAGGCGCGGTAAACCTCCTCGCTGCTGCCTTCATACGCCGGCGTAAGCAGCTGCACGTATTGACCGGCTTTGTATTTTATCGAATCAGGTTCGATCAATTTCAAATTGAACTGCTTTATGTCATAAGTATAATCGATTATTTTTTCACATTGACAAATATATTCTCGAACCGACAGGAGATGCTCCGGTATCTCTATTTTTAAGTTGTTCCGGACTTTCACCTGGCAGGATAGCCGCACACCGTTTTTTCTTTCATCCTTGTTCATAAATGGCTCTTCGGTTGGCAGCAACCCACCACCGCCCTCAAGCACGGTCACTTTGCAGTAACCGCAGGTACTGCGGCCGCCGCAGGCCGACGGTATGAATATTTTCTGTGCGGACAATGATTCAAGCAGCGAACCCCCGCCCCGGATCGTGAATTTCTTGTCGCTTTGATTGATATCGATCTCAACATCTCCGTAATTTGTTATCACCCTTTCCGCCAGAACAAGCAATCCGGCAAGAAGCGCGCCGATACTAGATATGACTATTATTGCAAGCAACATAATATTTTCAGCATTATTTTCCGGCCAGTACGCCGGTGAATCCAATAAATACTAAAGCCATGATCCCGGCGATGATCAAAGTGATACCCGGACCATGCAATCCGGCCGGGATACGGGCATTATTAAGACGCTGTCTGATCCCGGCCATTGCGACGATCGCCAACATCCAGCCGAGACCGCTGCCCAGACCAAAGCCAATGCTCTCGGCAAGATCATAATCACGTATCACCATAAATAGTGAAGCGCCCAGTATCGCACAGTTCACGGTTATTAACGGTAAAAAGATACCAAGATTTTGATAAAGCACCGGTGAATAACGTTCGATCGCCATTTCAATGAATTGAACAAAAGCGGCAATAATTATGATAAAAAGTATGAAACGAAAATATTCAATGCCAAAAGGCTGAAGGACCCACTTATAGGCAAACCAGTCGAGGATGATCGTAAAGGTCATTACGAAAACCACGGCTGCGCCAAGCCCGATCGCGGTCTTGACCTGACGCGACACCGATAGAAACGAACACATTCCCAGAAATCGGGCGAGCAAAATATTTTCAGTAAACACTGAAGTGAAAAGAATTACCAACAAATGTAAAGGATAGCTTCCGGTATTCATTTCTTAACTCCAGGCATTTGTGCTTCTTTCGGTTTCTGCAATGTCCTTGCGATCCAAACAATGATCGCGAGCGTGAAGAACGCGCCCGGCGGCATTACCATAATTATCCACCGGTCCCAGCTTGCAGTAGCAAAAAAAGGCATAGCAATACCCAGTATCGATCCCATTCCAAAAAGCTCGCGCACGATCGACACCATGATCAGCACAAACGAATAACCCAATCCGGCAAAAAGACCATCGATAAAGGACGGCCCGGGTGAATTTGCATTGGCAAATGCCTCGGCTCTGCCCATGACAATGCAATTGGTAATGATCAAACCGACATAAGGACCAAGACTGCGGCTCATGTCCGGCCAATATGCTTTCAAGGCCTGATCAAATAGTATAACATAAAAAGCAATGATCAGAGTTTCGATCATCATCCGTACTACTCGCGGCGTCCATTTGCGTAAAAGTGACACGGTAAAACTGGAAAGCGCCGTAGTCATGGTAACGGCAATACCCATTACAATTGTGTTCAATACCACATTGGTCACGGCTAATGCCGAACATATTCCCAGTATTTGCCTGAATACTGGATTATCGCTCCATAATCCATTGATAATGATATCTTTAATTTTTTTTGCCGGCGGCATTATCGATCCCCAGTCTTCATCTGATCGCGCCAGACAGCAAGTTGATTATTCAAGAATTTCCCCAAACGGGTGCTGGTCTGGGTCGCGCCGGTTATCATATGAACCGAATTCTCGCTTAGCTCAGCCGTACTCATCCGGAATTCAATAGGAATACCGGTCCGGGCGATTTTTTTCCCGTTGAATTGATCCCGGAAAAGCGGCTTTATTATTTCTCCACCCAGTCCCGGTGTTTCATTTTGTTCATAAAAAGAAAGTCCAATAATCGTACTGGTATCAGCCGCGATCCCGATAACGCCCTTTATCAATGACCAAAAACCAGGTCCGGACAATGGCAGGGCATAACCGATCAATTGATTATTTTCATAAAAAGCAAACACTTCGGGCCTTTGCGTATCCATGACCCGAACTGCCTGTACATACTGGTCATGAATTCTAGCCGGAGAATAGCCGGTGATATCGACATTCAATGCCTCAAGCACGGCCCGTTCAAAAGCAAGCTGTTCATTATTCTTCACCCGCTGCTTAGTAAATGCACCGAACAGTATCAGGATCGAACTCAGCACCAGGGTTGCGGCGAACATATAAAATACCGGAAACCAGGCTCTATCCTTGATCTTCATGAAATGCTTTCCTTGACCACCGCTTTTTTAGCGCGATTCTTGAAATAATAATCCAGTATCGGTGCGAACATATTGCCGAGCAATATCGAAAACATCAAACCACCATTGAAGACCGAAAAATTACGTATCACCAGCGTACTAATGCCGATAATTATCGCGTAAATTATTTGCGATGGTAAAAGTCTGGGTGCGCTGATCGGATCGGTTGCCATGAAAAAAGCACCGAACAAAAACCCTCCGCCCATTAAAGCAACAAGCATTCCCGGCACCGGCTCAATGCCCAGGACAGCGAGAATACCGTTACTGATCGCATAGGTCAGTACCAGGGTGAGGATGATCCAGCGATTAGCGGTTTTAGTGATAACCAGGTAAAAACCGCCGATCAATATTGCCAGCACACTGGTAACGCCCATGGACCCGGCGATGTTACCCAGAAAGAGATCGAGCAAAGAAGGTGATGGTATTGTACCGGCTTTGAGCATTGCCATCGGCGTCGCGCTGGTGAGCGCATCCGGTACGGCCGTGCTCCACAATGAAAAACCACCAAGTAAACCGCCTGCTGGCGGCGCCCAGGTCGCGGTCAATGCGACCGGAAAACATATATAAACAAAGGCGCGGCCAACCATGGCCGGATTAAAAATATTATGTCCGAATCCACCAAATACCATTTTGCCGAATAAGATTGCAAAAACGATACCGATGATCAAAACATGCCAGGCAATGGTCGGCGGCAGAATCAAGGAATAGATGATCGCCGAAACGAAAACCGCTTCACTTACCGGTTCTCCCTTTTTCTTTTCAAAGAAGAATTCGGTCAAAAAAGCGGAAACACAGGCAACTATAATTACAACCAAACTGCGCCAGCCAAAAAAATATATTGAGGAAATAATACAGGGTATGCAGGCGATGATAACTCGCCGCATCAAAGGCTGTTTCACAAGTATCCGCTTGGTTTTTGTCATCTCTTTCATTAGATCTTCGTAATTATAACGCTTTTTCCCGCTAAAAGTATAAACAACACCTGGTTGAAGTCAAGTTTATTTTCAGACAAAATAAATAGCCCATGTGTTTGAATGGAGATCTGGGAACAGCTTGACGATTGGGAGTAATCCGGAAATTTGAAAAAGTCGGATAAATCCCGTTAGAAATACAATAAGTAAATTCTACGCGACATATATCTTATGATTTTGAACATTTCTAACGGGATAAATCCGACCGCTACAATTTTTACGAAAATAACCTGTAGCGGTTTGATTCATCAAACATAATAAATACGGTAGATCCATTAGATCTGAAATAGAAGATGTATCCAAGTCTCTGAATTTGTAACCTTGACAAAAACCTCATTGTATATATTATTTATATACTTAAATCTAAGGAGAACCATGAAATACATTATGATTTTTTTGTTACTGACTGTATCGTTATTCAGCCAGGAGATCGGTGCCCGCTATCTGATCCTCAGTCACGATAATTTTTACAGCGCGGTTGAACCATTAGCTCAATGGAAGCATAAAAAAGGAATGAGAACCAAACTGGTGCCGCTTTCCCAGATCGGCTCGACATC
>MEUM01000043.1:10911-14043 GCA_001771735.1 Caldifarciminota bacterium RBG_13_43_14
TAATTTTTACACGAATATCACCGGTGATCTATGCAATGAAATCCTTTCCGGTCGTATCACCTGTCATACTTTGACTGAAGCTCAGACCGTAGTGAATAAAATTTTAGCTTATGAGCGGACCCCGAATACTGCTGACACCTCATGGTTTTTGAAATCCTGCCTTATTGTAAATGTAGACGGTGATCCGTATGATGATTCGATTTACTGGTCAGATGCGCATCATGCAGCGGGATATATGGCAGCGGCCGGGTTTATAGACATTGACACTCTCTCGGATATATACGGCCATGGCGTCACCCAGGTCATAAATTCGGTAAATAACGGTCGCGGTTTTGTTATGTACCGCGGCTCCGGAGTGAATAATTGGTATGCACCGTTTGCCGTGGATCCGGATCAGGCTGCTAATGGCACAAAACTTCCTATCGTACTTTCTATTACCTGCCGTACAATTGGCACTGGTTCAACTTCGGCAACTGCGGAAAAATGGTTACTGACCGGGACGCCAACAACGCCGCGTGGCGCAGCCGGCTATTTTGCCACAACCACCACGGTTGTAGATCAAGCTTATTTACGCAGTGCGGTTGCTAAAGGTTTCATGGATGAAGTCTTTGTCAATAATGCCCATACTTTCGGTCAGGCGTGCGAAGGAGGCCGGACACGGGTTTATCAGATGTATCCAACCCTGGGTGGTGATGATGAATATTATGGTTTTACCACGCTCGGCGATCCGGAAATGAATATCTGGACGGCTGCACCGAAAAATATTTTGGTTACCCATACCGGTTCGGTCAATGTCGGCACAGATTCGGTAAACACTCATGTAGAATACGCGGGTGCGCCGGTTGAATCAGCGCTGGTCTGTATAGTCCTTGATACGGTTGTATATTCAACCGGATATACAAGCTCCGGCGGAAACATTACTTTTATTGAGAATTTTTCAATTCCCGGAACTATGACGATCACGGTCACCGGTCGCAACCTTAAACCTTACGAGGGAACGATCACGGTCATTTCCGGTAATGCTTTCATCGCTTATGACAGCCATACTATTGAAGATTCATTAGGTAATAATGATGGTATCGTGAACAACGGAGAAACAATACTCCTTTCAGTAAGCCTCAAGAATATGGGTACGGTAACTGCTCCGGCCGTGTCCGCGATATTAAGCGCCAATGACTCAACATTGGTTGTGATCGACAGTTTCTCTTATTTCGGCGACATCGCCTATAATACCACTGTTTCCGGCATTAATCCTTTTGTCTTTTCGGTTTCCCCGGCCAGCCCCAGTCATACTGTTCAGTTCGAATTAGCAATAAAAGACATCAATAATAACACATGGAGCGATGATTTTACGATTCAAATAAGCGGGGCTGGCGGCAGCGGCGGCGAAACCGGACCTGATCCGTATGGTTATTATATTTACGATGATACGGATACGACAACCGGTAACGCACCGGTATATACATGGTACGAAATCGCACCCCCAGCTGGCGGACCTGGATCAATAATATCCCAGATAACTAATGATGATAATGATACGATAACAATAGCCCTTCCTTTTACATTCCGTTATTACGGAACTAATCATAATTCGATTGGTATCTGCACCAACGGCTTTATGGAACTGGGTAATGCAACATCGATATCAAACTTGAATACCACTATCCCGGCAGCGGGCGGACCGCGTCGTATGCTGGCACCTTTTTGGGATGATCTCAATCCCGGCACCTTGCATATGGGACATGGTGATATTTACCAGTATTATAATTCAGCCAATCATCGATGGATACTTGAATTTTACCAGGTGGCACATCGCGGTGGTGGCGGTGGTGGATGGGAGACTTTCCAATTGATATTGCGCGACCCGGCATACTATCCAACGCCAACAAATGATGGTGAGGCAATATATCAATATTATACAGTTGCCAACAGCCATTATAATACGGTCGGCATTGAAGACAATACCGAAACCCGCGGCTTGCAATATTTATATGATGACAGCTATGATCCCCAGGCGGCGGTCATAACTGCTGGTCGAGCTCTGCTGGTCACAACCAAACCACCGACAGTAGCCGGCATATCGCCCTGGCTATATCTTATCGACCTGATTATCGATGATTCAACGTCGGGTAATAATAACGGTATTATTGATCCGGGAGAAACAATATACCTGAAACTCACGATCACTAACCGTGGCGATACAATTGCACTGGGAACCATTGGCAATCTTTGCATAATTGACCCGGACGCTTCAGTTATTGACAGCTCATCGCTGTTTGGCGACATCATTGTCAATGATTCAGCCAATAATTACGCTGATCCTTTTTCAATAAATATTGCATCCAGCCCAATCGATAATATGTTCGGTTCGTTAATTACCCTGTCCGCTAACAGTAATAACTATGTGACTTATATTTATCTTACGTTTTTTATATCAGCAATTCCGTCCACGCGTGAAATAGAAAACAGTAAAACATATTGTACGCAGATCAGATTTACGCCCAATCCTGCTTATAATACAGTAACGGTCGATTTGATGGTGACAGATAGTCAGCATCCGACGCAGCTTAAGATATATGATGCAACTGGTCGCTATGTACGAACCCTAATCGATGAAAAATTACAGCCGGGTCAATACACCGTAATTTGGAACGGGATGAATCAACAGGGAATGAAATCATCAAACGGCGTCTATTTTGTAAGACTGCAGAACGGTTCGGAAAGCATGGTGGAAAAACTTATACTAATAAGAAAATAATAGAGGACAGAAGTACAAAATGCAAGAGAGATTTTGAAACTTAACAAAACCATCCTGTCTGGTTTTGTTAAGTTTTATCTAATGCTAAACCAAAACAGAATTTGATTGTCAAAAAAGTGTAGAAATTTCAAGTGTTATATTCGTTTGAAATACATTTCTAACAAAACAATATACTTAAGGAGGATTAATGGAAGAGATCAAGGACGAGATAAAAAAGATACACGAACAGATCGAAAAAGAAAGTATCATAATCCAAACCATAACCAGCGAAATAAATCGTGCAATTGTCGGCCAGAGTTATATGATCACCAGACTGCTTGTCGGTCTGCTTGCGAACGGCCACATATTGATCGAAGGAGTGCCTGGTCTTGCCA
>MEUM01000044.1:0-1789 GCA_001771735.1 Caldifarciminota bacterium RBG_13_43_14
GTAACCTCTTTTTAATGCCGCTTTCTCAGTTGCATAGAAAAGCACGGCAATAATACCAGTTTCCCGATATTGTTTTTTCACGCCAGCGATCAACGAACGTACGCCATCTACTTTTTTCTTATAATACAAAAACTTCAACATTTCAATCAAGCCTAATTTACCATTAAGATGCTTCAAGACCTGATTTATATCCGGTACCGAAACAATGACCCCCACCGGCTCATCGTCCAATTCAGCGAACAAAACTAATTCTGGATCCGCAAATTGTTTTAATTTTTCCGCGGTCAAATCCATTTCCTCTTCGGTCATCGGCACAAATCCCCAGTTCTTTTCCCAGGCTGCATTATATATATCTTTCAGGATCCTGGCATCTTTTTCGAAATTTCTCATATTGAACGGCCGGATCTTAACCTGAGTGCGTTCTTTAATACGTTTGATCATTTTTTCTATACGCTCTGGCATTCCATCCGATGCATGTTTATAAAAAGCATAAAGATCTTTTGCCTTTTTAAAACCGTAATTTTCAGCCAGATCCAAATAGTATTTGTGCGTATAAGGCATCATGATCGTTGGCGGTTTATCAAATCCCTCAAGCAGAAATGCGGTCTCATCATTCATACTCGGATTTACTGGACCACGCATAGTATCCATTTTATGTTGTTTCAACCAATCCCGGGCACTATCCCATAAACCAGCCGCTACTTCATTATCAGTGATACATTCAAAAAAACCAAAAAATCCGATTCTATCTTCGTGAAAACTGTTGTGATTATCATCAACAATCGCTGCGATCCGGCCGACACACTTATCATTGTCCCGGGCAATATATAATTCGCGCCGGGCATGTTTCCAGAATGGATTTTTATTGGTATCCAGGGTTTCAGTTACATCCTTTAGTAAAGGCGGTATCCAGTATTGATTATCTTTATATATTTGCCAGGGTAATTTAAGAAAATCCTGCCAATCGCGTTTGTCTTCAACAACAGTAATCTTTAGCATTGATTAACCATTATAATCAAACCATAGATGTCGTCAAGAGTATTAATGATGATAATAAAATGCACCCATATCTGCCCTTGTCCCATCCGGATCAGTTGGTGCAACCGGGTCGCCGGCATCGATACATGGCGAACTCGCGGTTAAATGGAAATCTCCAGAACCGGCATTGACGAATTGAGGATCTGCGTTTAGGCAGCCGGTTCCATACCAAGGCTGGCCTGTACCATTCTCAAGATCGCTATATGTCGCAACGATTGTGTTAGCACCCGACATCGCTATTGCCTGCGGTGTGCTATGCCATATAATATTATTCACCACTGATGCATTTGCCGCGCTCTGATCAAAATATAAGTATAATCCACCACCGTCACTGGCAATATTGCCATAAAATGTATTGAACCCGAGCGTGCAAAACCCTCTGGTCAATGCGACCGAGAACCCGCCGCCGATATTGGTGGCGGTATTGGCCCGGATCACATTATGAGCGACGAACCCGTTTCCATCGTCCAGAGCCAGATGAACTGCGCCGCCATTGGCCGTCGCTGAATTATTATAAAAAGTATTGTCAGTGATCGTGACCGTACCAGTACCGCTCCATAACCACATGCCGCCGCCATCTTCGGCAGCACTATTTCCGTTAAGCGTATTATTTGAATAAGTAACTTCACCGGCATTCAAAAAAATGAAGGTTCCGGCTCCACCTCCGGTTGCAGTTTCATTATCGGAGAATGTATTATTGCGGCAATATACTGTGCCGCTGTCATTAATCCTCAAGAAACAGCCGGCACCA
>MEUM01000044.1:1829-11742 GCA_001771735.1 Caldifarciminota bacterium RBG_13_43_14
CCGTAACTTCAACACCAGATCCCATTAAATAGGCAAAACCGCCGCCGCCATCATCCGCCGCACGATTACCATTAAATGTATTGCCGATCATAAATACCTGTCCGCCTTCAACATATAGCAATGCGCCGCCCGCGTCGTCTCCCTCGGCCACATTTCCACTGAAACTGCTGGAGCGCAGCGTGATTATTCCACCAGACGAACCGGCATTCAACCCACCCGCATCATCTCCCGAAGTATTATTCTGAAAAATGCATTGCTGAACAGTTATTGCTCCGGTATTGCTGACCAAACAGGCACCGCCGCCCATAGTATCCGTTTCATTACCAGTGAAAATACAATCAGCAATGTCAATATTTCCATCATATGTGGTCGCGAATAGTCCACCACCATCGCCATCGGCATGACCATTATTGCAAGTAACACCTTCGATCATCAAACTGCCGCCAGCACCATTCAATGCGAGATTCATGATCTGAACATCTCCGCCGCCATCAAGTACCGCATCATCACCGATTATCACCAACGCATAAGCCTCATCACTGTTATAGGTCAGGGTAACATTCACCTCATAGTTTCCAGCCGTGATCTGAATCGTATCGGCCTTGCCGTTGGCTGCTGCTTCGGTCAAAGCATCCTGTATTGCCTGAACATCGGCTGGATTTTCTTGATTACCTCCACAGGTCAAGAAAATCATTAATAGTACCATCAATAATACACTCTTTAGCATATTGTACATTTTATCTCCTTTTTTTATGCTCATTGGTCGCTCAACAATCGCTCAATATCTTGCATGACTGTTGCAACAGCAATTTTTTGCGGACATTTTTCTTCACATTCCTGGCAGCCAAAGCAATTACCTGCCCGGCTTTCCGGTTTTATAAAAACTTTGTATATTTTTTTAGAATTATCCAGCGCATTATAAATAAAAACATCATTATATAACTCAAGTAAAAAAGGGATCGGTATTTTTTTAGGACAGGGCATGCAATATTCACAGGCAGTGCAATTGACCTTTGTTCGTGATTGATAAATTCGCCGTGCCTCCTTGTAGATCTGCAGATCATTCTGGCTTAAAGTGTTGACATGGTCATTTGATGCGATTTTTATGTTCTCAATAAGTTGTTCCATTGAACTCATTCCACTCAACACACAATTGATCTCTGTCCGATTGAATAAAAATTTTAACGAAAATTCAGTCGGCGTCGGTTCCGGGTCTATTTTGTTTATCAGCTGCTGCACACCTTCCGGGAGCTGGCGTGACAGTTTACCACCCCGCAAAGGTTCCATTACCACTATTCCCAATCCTTTGCTTGATGCATATTCAAGCCCTTCGACCCCTGCCTGATATTCAGTATCGACATAATTTAATTGGATCTGACAGAAATCCCAGGGGTAGGCGTCAATAATTTCCTTGAAAAGTCCAACATTATCATGGAAAGAAAATCCAACATAGCGTATCTTGCCTTCAGATCTTATCCGATCAAGAAAACTCAGAATATCATTATCCTTGACTGTTTGCCAGGAGCGTTTGGCCATTGAGTGCAGCAAGTACATATCGATCACATCGGTTTGCAGTCGCTTACGCTGCTCATTAAAATATTTTTCAGCATCGCTTTTTTCCTTAACCATCCATACTGGCAATTTTGTTGCTAGATAAATCGTGTCACGAAATGTTTTTAGCGCCCGTCCGGTGAACTCCTCGCTCTTTTCACGATGATATGGCCAGGCATTATCAAAATAATTAATACCCTGCTCGATCGCATGCTCGAGCAGTTTAATCGATGGCGTCTCGTCGATTGACGTTGGATCGTATATATCCCTAAGCGGAAAACGCATGCATCCAAAGCCCAGCCGGGACAATTTAACGCCCGTCCTGCCAAGCTCTCGATAAATCATTAGTCTATTCTACAAATTATATATGCTGCGTCAATCATTTTCTCTTCAGCCAGAAATCGAATGAGCGACCAGGCACAAATATATCAACTCCGATCGATTTTATATTCTCGATATTCTCGATTGCATGTGGTTCGCCCGATTCAAAATATACAGCATCACCTTGTTCAAGCACCGCTTCTTCCCCCTTGCCGTTGATGACCTTCATACGACCACTGATCACCACGCAAACCTGTTCTTCCGGATGATCATGTAAGGGCGATGCATGCTTCGGCGGTTTTATGAAATATTCAAGTGAAATATTTTTTTGCTGACAGGTATTAGCGCGCATCCATCCTTTTTGCGGTTCATATTTCTGGGCCTGTTCAACCGTAATAACTTGCATTTAAACCTCCTTGTTAAAATATTCAGACTTCAGAATCATCTTGAATCGATCTTGAATACCGTGAATCATAATTAAACGGCATAAAATGTCAATAATTGCTAAAATACCAATTATTAAGATAAAAATCCGTGTAATCTGTTCTATATCAGTGCAATCATTTCTTATATTGACAATATCACGGCAATTTATAGAATTCAAGAGGTTATTTTATGTCGAAAATAACAACTACAACCGCAACTCGATGGAAAAATATTATTAGCTCTCCCTGGTTTATACCGATGATCAGTTTGTTCTTGCTAATAATATTGCTTTCGATACGCCTGATCATCGACCTTGATCTTGGTTTTCATCTGCGGGGCGGTCAATGGATGCTCGAGAACCGGTCATTTCATAAATTCGACGTTTTTACCTATACCGTCAATGATCATGAGTATATCGCAATGTACTGGCTTTATCAAATCATTTTATTCATCACTTATAAACTATTCAACTATGGCGGTATTTCGATATTGAATTCTATTTTGCTGGTGATAGTGTTTTTCATGATTTTCTTACGAATGAAGAACCACAATATCCGACCCGGCATAATTTCGATCATCTTCCTGCCGGCCCTGTTCACAATGGAGATTCGGTTTGGTGTACGACCTGAAATAATGACCTGGATATTGCTGTTATGCATGCTGACCGTACTCGATCAATATTATCATTACGGACGGAATCATCTTTTTCTTCTACCGATCATACAACTGTTCTGGGTAAACCTGCACGGCTTGTTCATTATTGGCTGGTTCCTACTCGGCGCATACTTTATCAGCAAATATTTCCATGAACATAAATTTGACAAAAAACTATTCTGGTGGTCATTATGCACAATTCTGATCTCGCTGGTGAATCCATATTTTATAAAAGGTGTGCTCTTTCCTTTTTATCTATTCACGCGACTGCAGTGTTCGAATATTTTTAAAGGGGCGATCACCGAACTCACATCACCGTGGTCGACAAAAGCCCTTGCTAATATGCCCCATTTACCGCTTTTTATTTATTACGCTTTTGTGCTAATCAGCTTCCTTTTTCTTATCTACACATGGCGAAAAAGGAAATTGCATGAATTTCTGATCATTGCAGCATTTTTCTATATTTCTTATACTACGGTACGCAACCTACCTATATTCATCATTGCCGCCATGCCGATAATCGGAACTGGTTTAAATGAACTGTTATCGAAAGGAAAACTGAATTTTTTCAAAAAAAATATCCCCGGGGCCATGCGGCCGGCAGCGTTTTTGCTAACCGGTTTCATTATCCTGCTATGCATCAGAATCGTCACTAATGCTTTCTATGCCGGAAGGAGAGGTGGTAATTTTGGTATCGGTATTGATGAAAAAATGCATCCGGTTGCAGCCTCTGAATTCATGAACAAAAACGGTCTGAGAACAAGATTTATAAATGATCTGAATCGCGGTTCCTGGCTGATCTGGGCAACTAAACAACCGGTTTTTATTGATGGTCGGCTTGAAGTTATCCAAGAAGATTTTTTTCGCGAATACGAAAAAAGTTATCAACGCAATGGACTGACGGAATTAATTAATGAATACGGACCCCGGCTTATCATTTTTGACTATTCTTATCCTGAAGCAATGATCTGGGAAATTCAGCTACAACAGTTGCCTGACTGGCGCAAGATATATTGGGATGAAACCTCGGTCATATATGCGCTTAATGATTATCGTCCAGACTTGGAGGCAATCAATTTCATGAAAATTGTGCATAAAATGGGTGTTGACACCACCACAAACAGCGATCAGATATGGCAGTTATTGCAAAGACCTGATCGGTCCCGGTTCATTGCCTGGCTAAAAGGTTTTTACAAATATAATTATTTCCCGGCTGAACTGGGCAGAATGGCCTATTATGCAAGCGTTAACCTTGAATTCCATGCATCAGAATTGCTTTACTTTGAGTTCCTGCAAAGAACCGATCAAAATCATTATGCTGCATACATTGGACTGGGAACGATTTATATGCTGACCGGGCAACTCGACCGCTCCCTTTACTGCTACGAGCGCGCTTTGAAACAAAATCCAAAGAGCGAGATCGCGGCCCGGCGGATCAAAGAGATCAAGGAATATCTTGGTAACAAACCATTATTATATAAATAATGCCAAGAACGGATCACTGGGATAAATTATAGTAGCATTGAGGGTCCTCAGCGTAAATATCATTACATATTGCCCGGGCGAGTGCCCGGCATCCGATACATTCATCAACCTCACAACTCCGGCACATTCCCTTTAGTTTTAACTGATAGTCACGACGCATTTTTTTCAATTGGTCGATAATATCATTTATTTTATCGCTGAAGATATTCCCAATTTTCACCGGCGTACGCCGGCAAGGGTATATATCACCATTGGGCATCAAAGCCATCGAATTTTCGCCATGATCGCATAATGCACCACGGATCTCAATGTTATTCCCAAAATCAACCCAGAAAGCGCGATAGGCAAGAAAATCTTGGGGCGAAAGTCCGAGATCAAAATAGTTGATTAGGTCCCGGATGACTTTAAACCATTCTTCCCTGCTAAGTACACATTTTATTAATGAACGGGATTGCCCTTCCGGCACAAATCTTTCAAGGATCACCGCATGTATCCCCATGCTCTTGGCATATTCAAACATGCACGTAAGATCAAGGCAATTGTAATCGGCAAGAGTGAACATTAGTATCACTGGTTTAGAGGTTGACATCAATATTCGTATCGCCTGATTAATTTTGCGAAAAGTACCAATACCGCGTACTGAATCGTTAATCGCTTCATTAGACCCTTCCAGGGAAATTTTCACGCCTTTGATCTTTTTGATCTGTTCAATCTGACCGGCATTCTCATCGTTGATTAACAAACCGTTGGTGATGATATATATGTCCTCTATATTACTGGTTCGATCCAGATAATTCAATATATCGAACAGATCTTTTCTCAAAAAAGGTTCACCGCCGGTTAAATTGATCGAGATTTTACTGGAGCTCAATTCACTTGAGATCTTATCGATTATCAGTTTTATCTTATCAGTATCCAGATCCTTCATTGCCGAATAATTATCCTGATAACAATGTTTACAACGTAAATTGCATACATCAGTTATATGCCACTGAATGCTGAAATTTTCCATAGTAGTAAATGAATTATATTCCACTTATTTGCATCGTCAATCCACATATTCACTTATTCGGGGCTGTTCCACAAATATTGACTTTCAACATTTCATGACCTGTTCTCAAAATGACAGGAATTGAAAATTCAGTAAACATCATTTTTCTTTAACAACAACCATCACCGTAAATCTTGATATTTCTAAAATCCTGGCTATTTGTGTTATGCTTAACCCATATTCATTACGCATCATTAATATCGCTTGATGCCGTACACTTCTCTGGAAAGTTCCATGGGGATGCAGCAGAATATCCTTTGTTACGCTGAGTCGCGTACTAAGCAAAGAGAAAGTATGATCCTTATCGATAATACTGATTCGCCCTTGTTTGATTTTTTTAATAATATTATTCTGAAATTCAATATCCCCAATTATTCGTTGATATGTTTTACCCCAATCTACCGGATCATTTTTTTGAGAAAGGACAAAATTCTTGTATTGTTTCATCATATTTTGTTTTGTACAGCCTTTATAAGTAAATTGTTCAAGAATAACGTCTTTCTTCAAAAATCGCTCTTGACGAAGACCAATATATGCAGGATAACTTGACCAATAATATTCTTTTGGATCGGCAACTAAACCGGCTTCGACCGCTTGCCGATGTATGTAGCGCGATAGCCATACCGCATATAAATTTGATTGCACGATTCTATTATTATACCGTTCACCAAAAACATGTCCTACTCTCTGCGCAATATTATTGTAATATTGAGCATATCTGCCATGCAATTCTTTCATAAATATTGATATATTGTTGTCTCTATCAAAAATGAACAGATGAACATGCCATTGCATTAGCGCATAAGCAGAGACTTCAATATCAAATTGTTCCGCTATTATTGCTAAAAAATCCAAATAGTATTGATAATGCAATTCACTTTTAAAAATCGGATGTCGGTCATTGCCCCATGCAAAGACATGATGATACAAACTTTTTCCGCAGATTCTTGGTTTCATTTACTATCCCCCTGTTGGGGAATAATAATGAAAATTTAATAAAAATCAATAATTATTTTATTGAGTTTTAAAACCTACCATTTGTAGAACAGACCTGGAAGTGGTAGAAGTGGTAGGTTTTTAAAATAAACAGCAGTAACTTGTTTTAGTTACTTTTTAGAACGCAGCTTCTCCAATCTCGCTTTTGCATCGGGGACATTAGCCACGAATTTCCCCAGTTTCCCGCATATATATTCATCACACTCAGCGCAGGTCGCAATTGCCTTCGCGCGCGCGCAAGGTCGGATCTCACACATCGATTCACAATACGTAATGTGCCGACCTTCAACCGAGCAACCAATACAGTTAATATCCTCCGGTTTTATTTCCGCCTCGAACATTTTCGACCATTCGGCCGCGGTTTTTTTTCTTAATTCATCGTCGTTATTCTTATGCGCGGTCAATGCCGGGCATACACTGCAGTCGATACCACAGTAACCGATCATTTCTTCCATTTTTTCTCCTTTTTATTATAATACTATCATTCAATTAATTGTTACATATTATTGGGAGCGCTACGATCAATTATGCAAGAATATCGGCAATTTGCAAGTGTTAATAATTGCCATACCCTTTTCCGTACTATTGACGACCGCTTTGAAAATAATAGTATATTAATAACTGGAGGAATAATGAAGATGCATAAAATAATGATCACCGTTTTTTCTCTGATCCTTTTTTGTGGCGCTCAAGCCATAAAATCCGGGTCCTTGACCAGAGATATTATCGATGAAATACAGCATGACAACAAACTCGATCCGGATGATCAGCTATTGCTAAATGCCCTGACCAATAATGATATAAAATCGATTACCCTGAATCATCGATTTATAAGTCAGCATAACAATATTTTCAGTCACACAATTAAAACCAAAGGTATTACTGATCAAGAAAGCAGCGGTCGGTGCTGGCTATTCGCAGTGCTTAATACCTTAAGGCCCAAAGTAATTCAAAAATACAATCTGAACAATTTTGAATTTTCGCAGACCTATCTTTTTTTCTGGGACAAACTTGAAAAAGCGAATTGCTTTCTAGAATGGATAATCGAATCCGCCAACAAAGACCTGCTCGACCGTCAAATCGATTATTTTTTGTACTCACCATTCAATGATGGCGGCTATTGGTCCTATGTGGCTGAGCTTATCAACAAATATGGTGCAGTACCAAAGGAAGCAATGCCGGAAACCCATAACAGCCGTAATTCATGGCCAATGAACGACCTAATAGCCCGTAAATTACGTGAGGATGCATTGATACTCAGAACAATGGTTGAGGAAAAATCACCCGATGAAGAACTTAGATGCGTGAAAGTCGATATGTTAAAGACTATATATTATATGATGGTTTTGAACCTGGGGGAACCGCCTAAAAGTTTTGTCTGGCGCTATGAAGATGTTGACGGTAAGGCGAGCGAGCCAAAAACCTATTCGCCGTTGTCTTTTTACAAAGAGGTAGTTAACGTCGATTTAAAAGCTTTCGTTCCGATCATGAATCACCCGGGTAAAGAATATTACAAATTGTATACATTCGAATACCAGCGAAATATCTATGAAACTGGTGACCCGGTACATATTAATGTTCCGATCGAGAAAATGGAAGAATGGACAATGAAAGCTGTGCTTGCCAATGAACCCCTGTATTTCGCCTGCGATATTATTCCTGATAAGTACAAAGATAACGGCGTTTTATCAACAAGTATCTTTGATTATAAAACCTTATATAACGTTGAATATGAACTGGATAAGGGCCAGAGAATTATTTACCGGGAAAGTGCTGGCAATCATGCCATGGCATTGATCGGGGTCGATCTAATAGATAACAAACCGGTCAAATGGCTGGTCGAGGATAGCCATGGCAAGGATGAAGGGCATGATGGTTACTGGGCCATGTATCACGACTGGTTCTGCGAATTCGTCTATGTGGTTGTCCTGCCGAGAAAATATGTACCGGCAAATATAACCCGGATCCTCGATGAAAAACCAATCATTATGCCGCCATGGGATCCAATGTCCTGGATCTTGCGTAATAGCCAGTGAATACTTAATGAAATAAAATGAATCTAAGATCGATCTAAAACAAAAAGGCGGGATCATTATGATCCCGCCTTTATTTCATAAAGGTTAATAGAAAAATCAATTGGTGATGATCAATTTCCCCTGGGCGCAGTCATGCTGAGTATCAAGCTTGATGAAATAGATTCCAGCATTCACCGTCGAACCATTATTATCCTTGCGATCCCAGCATAATGTGTGTTGGCCAGCACTCTGCTCCCCGCTCATCAATGTCCTTACTATACGACCAGCAGCATCATACACCTGACAATTAACCTGGTCTTTACTCTCCAGGGCATAGTCTATTGTCACTGCCTGACAGCTAACTGGATTTGGAAAAATGTTCAATAGTATTGATCCTGATTGAGCAATGTTCTTATCTGTTTCTTTGACTTCTACACCGTAGAAGCCGGCGACCTTGGCGATCGCCGCAGGGCAGGTCGTTCAGGTACCGTACTGGAATAAATTGATCCAGTAACTGCCGTCACGCGGATCGACTTCAACACCACGAATATTGCTGCTGTCATTTGAAGGATGGCAATATCTGAAGAAATCAACGGCCGATCCGGTTTGCGGGTCTAGTTTGAATACACCAGCACTATCCAATGCGCTGCTGCTATTAAAGAACGTATAAACATTCAACAGATACGGTCCCTCACCACCGACCGCTGGCTGCCAGGCAAGTCCTCTTGGGCCATACCACGCCGTACCCGGATGGTTCATAACGCGGATCTGATTACCGAGCGTATCACAAACATATATATATCCCTGAGCTCCACCAACTGTTCTCCGATCGGTAATATATAGCTGACGATTCGTTTCATCCCAGGCCAATCCCGCAGGATAATCATTAGCCGGACAGGTGAAATATCGCAGCACCGTACCCGAATGATTGATCTTATATACACGGAAATTGATCTTCGATAAAACCCAGAAAGTATTATCATAGGCGCAGTATTTAATATCAACACAGGCACTGTCATTATTCGGGGTCGGGATCGTTCCGTATGATGTGCAGAAGCTGTCGGTTGAAACGATATAAATATACCGGGTATAGAATTTCACAAAGTAGATTCGATCGATGGTTGGATCATAGGTCAAGCCGTAATTGCCCTGTACAGAATGTGTTCTTAGCCATAATCTTTCGCCGATACTATGTCCGAACGATGAAACGAGCATCAAACAGACCAGTATCATTAGCACCCATTTTAGACGCATACCACCTCCTTTTATTAATTTTGTTATTCCAGTATGGAATAACAGTTTTTACTAAATCATTATAATAAAGACTTCATCTTATGTCAAGGGCGAATCACTCGAGGTAGTGTATAATAAAGTGTGTAAATTTTTCTTGAAAGGAATAGAAATAGGTGTATCC
>MEUM01000045.1:0-2422 GCA_001771735.1 Caldifarciminota bacterium RBG_13_43_14
CCGTCGGATATTATTGGCACCATGATCTTCAACCAGCGCACCAATGAATTTACCGTAAGCAAAGGTCCAATTTTTGCCAACCTGATATTGGCGGATGAAATCAATCGCACTCCACCCAAGGTTCAAAGTGCCCTGCTCGAAGCCATGCAGGAACACCAGGTCACGATCGGCGAAAAAACCTTTGATCTTGATGATCCATTCATGGTGCTGGCGACTCAGAACCCGATCGAACAGGAAGGTACCTATCCCCTGCCTGAAGCCCAGGTCGATCGTTTTCTATTAAAAATAAAAGTAACTTATCCGACTAAAGAAGAAGAAAAGGAGATCGTCGAAAGGATAGCAATCAGCGGTGAACCACAGATAAAAGCGGTGATCGATCCAAAAAACATTATCAAGGTCCGCGAATTATGTAAAAAAATATACATCGATGATAAAATAAAGGATTATATTATCAATATAGTATTTGCCACGCGCGATCCCAAGTCATTTGGCCTTGATGAGCTGTCGGGTCTGATACGATACGGTGCTTCACCAAGGGCATCGATCTTTCTGAACACTACCGCCCGCGCCCTCGCATTCCTCAAGCGCCGCGGATTTGTCATTCCTGAGGATATAAAGGAACTGGCCGCCGATGTTCTGCGTCATCGCATTATCCTGACCTATGAAGCTGAAGCCGAAGAGGTCACGACCGATCAGGTCATACAGAAAATACTTGCCGGAATGGAAGTGCCGTAAGAATTCTGAGATCAAGATTATAATATTGAAGAATCATTATTATGTTACCGATTGATTTTATAAAAAAAATACGGCAGGTTGAGATCCGGACCCGGAAACTGGTCAATACAATGTTTGCCGGCGAATATAAATCTTCTTTTAAGGGTACCGGTATTGAATTCCTTGATGTACGTGAATACCTACCCGGCGATGATGTCCGGACTATTGACTGGAAAGTCACGGCTCGAATGGGACGGCCTTATGTAAAAAAATTCGTCGAGGATCGTGAATTAACAGTCATTCTGCTGGTCGATGCTTCGGGATCCGGTCATTTTAGCACCCGTAATCAATTTAAGATCGAACAAGCCGCCGAGATCGCCGCAACCCTTGCTTTTTCCGCGGTGCGCAACAATGATAAAGTCGGACTGCTATATTTCACCGATCATGTTGAAAAATATATTCCACCGAAAAAGGGAAGATTTCATGTCTTGAGATTGATCCGCGACATACTTTTTTTCGAACCAAGTCATCGCGGCACGGATGCGGCAATGGCGCTTGACTTTCTCATGCATGTGATCAAGCGCCGCGCCATAATATTTTTAATTAGCGATTTCCTTGGTCCGGATTATCGAGCGGAAATACTGCGCCGTCCGCTCGGGGTCGTTGCCCGTCGTCATGATCTGGTATTGATCACGGTAAATGATCCGGCTGAGGAATATTTGCCGGCGATCGGGTTGATTGATCTTGAAGATACTGAAAGCGGTGAGATCATCACGGTTAACACGGCCGACCGAACGTTACTTGACGGATTCCGCGCCTATCAGCTCGGTCATTACGAAGAACGAAAAACACTTTTTAAATTGTTGGGTATCGATCATATAAACGTCAGAACCGATGAGGATTTCACGCCCAAATTGCACCGGTTCTTCCAGGAAAGGGCAAGACGATACCGATGATCGCTTTTTTACTTCTTATAATAATCAATAACCCTGAGATCAACGCCACCCTTGATAAAACATATGTCTCAAAAAAATTGACCATTGGTGATCCTTTTGAGATCACCCTTGAAGTCATTACCGATTATGGCACCAAGCTCAATGGACCTTTCATTGACAGCATTGACCCATTTACGGTTGTCAATGTTGACCGGAAAACGATCAGCGGAAAAGGAGAAACAACGGATCTTTTCAGACTGCGTCTAATACCTTTTCAAACCGGCGATCTTTCAGTGCCATCAGTAAAATTTTTAAATATCGACGGCGACCAGATCGATACATTGAAAAGTCCATCCATACCGATTACCATTCACTCAGTTCTGCCCGCGGACATGAAAGATATAAATGATCTGAAACCAGCCGTCGAATATCCCAATTACCTGCCGCTGATTATTTTTTTTACTGCCTTGCTGATCGCTGCCCTTGTTTACGGGGGATACCGGGTTTATAAGAAATACCGGTTGATCAAAGAAACCCCCAAACCCCTACCCATGCCCTGGATTGAAGCCCAGATTGCATTTGAAAATATCCCGCTTGACGAATGGTTAAAAAAAGGATGGATAAAAAAATATTATTATACTTTGTCTGAAGTATTAAAAAGATATTTAGAAAGAAGATATTTATTCAACGCCATGGAACAGACCACGACTGAGATCATCTATTATCTTAAAATGCAAAAAGTTCCTTTACGCGATCGCTTCGGAAAATTCTTT
>MEUM01000045.1:2574-2682 GCA_001771735.1 Caldifarciminota bacterium RBG_13_43_14
TATTTCCTGCTATTGCTGCTGATCATACCGCTTATATATCTTGAATTGCGTAAGCGGCCGGCAACAATCAAATTCTCCGATCTGACTTTCTTCAAACCCAAAAGTCTA
>MEUM01000045.1:2764-4386 GCA_001771735.1 Caldifarciminota bacterium RBG_13_43_14
AAAAAGGCCGGATCTTTGAAGAAACCGAGGTCCGGGGTGTTGACATTATTATCTGCCTGGATATTTCAACCTCAATGGCCGCCGAGGATTTTGCTCCCAAGAACCGTCTCTTTGTCGCCAAAGAAAAAGCCAAAGAATTTATCGACAAAAGAAAAGGCGACCGAATGGGCTTAGTCGTTTTTGCCGGTGAGGCGATGACCCAGTGCCCGCTCACCTTTGACCGAGCCATTTTAAAAGGTCTGGTCGATTATATTGATTTTGGCATATTGGAAGATGGTACGGCAATCGGCAACGGCCTTTCGATCGCAATTTCCAGGCTGAAGGATTCCCGGGCAAAAGAAAAAATTATAATCCTGCTTACCGATGGCGTTAATAATCGTGGTGAAATCGAACCGGTAAGTGCCGCCAAGATCAGCCAGGCTTTTGGTATTAAAATCTACTGTATCGGCATCGGTCAGGATAAACCTTTCAGGTTTTTTGTTAATCATCCGAAGGTCGGACGCGGTTACATGCAATCGGATCCAGTCGATATGCAAACATTACAAGAAGTCGCTGCCCTGACCAACGGAAAAGCGTTTCGAGCAACCGATGCCCAGGCCCTCGGAACAATATATGACGAAATCGACCATCTGGAACCGACAACATTCAAAGTATCCCAGCATACTATATATTCGGAAAAGGCTCATAATTACATATTGCCCGGTTTTGTACTGCTGATCCTGAATTTGATCCTTGGTATGACTGTTTTCCGGAGGTTGCCGTGATAAAATGGGTAATGCCTGAATATCTTTATGCTTTAATCCTGGTCCCGATTCTTTTTGTGTTCTTATTGTTACAGGCACTGAAAACAAAATCAAAATTAAAAAAATTAGCCGATCCTCCGATGATCGATCGCTTGACCGATTCATACCGCCGCTGTCTGGCGATATTGAAAAGCGGTCTTATTGTCCTTGCCCTGATGTTCACTATTATCGCATTGGCGCGTCCCAAATGGGGCGAGAAATTAAAGGTATTTGAAGGCCGGGGAATCGACGTGGTGATTGCGCTCGATGCATCAAAAAGCATGTACGCGCAGGATGTAAAACCGGATCGGTTGACCCGGGCAAAACTTGATATCAAGCAATTGCTCGATCATTTGTCTTCAGACCGGGTTGCGATCACCGCCTTTGCCGGCGAATGCTATGTCATGTGCCCATTGACAACTGATGTTGAAGCAGCAAAATTGTTCATGGAAATTATATCGCCCGATGTGGTGCCCGTGCCCGGCACAAATCTTGAAAAAGCGATTGCGGTATCAAGCTCGCTTTTGAATCCGAAAGAAGACACTTACAAAGCTCTGATTTTGTTCACGGACGGAGATAATCTTGTTGGTGATCCTATGCCCGCGGTGGATTTCGCGGCCCAGAATGGCATCAAGATCTTCACGGTCGGGGTTGGTTCGGTTGAAGGTTCACCAGTACCGGAAGTCGATGATCAAGGCAATATTGTTGCTTATAAAAAAGATAGAGAAAATAAAATCGTTATGTCCCGACTTGCCGAACGTTTGCTGATCATTATGGCGAAAGCAACTGACGGACGGTATTTCCGTACCGAAGGGTATTATATAGACCGCCTGGCCGCGG
>MEUM01000045.1:4560-7717 GCA_001771735.1 Caldifarciminota bacterium RBG_13_43_14
ATACGGCAATTTTTTCGATCACATTTGCTGATATCGGCGCTGATCTGCGGCAGGGTAATCGTCTACTGCGTAAGAATAAACCTAAGGAAGCCCTAACCGCATACGAGAAAGCACTGGTGCGGGAACCAGACAACCCGGATATACACTATAATATAGGTCGGACGTTCTATGAAATGAAAAAATACGATGAAGCGATCTCAGAATTCCAGCTTGGTCTGTTCAAGAAAAACAAAAAATTTCAGGCCAACACATTTTATAATATCGGCAATTGCAGTTTTAGAAAAGGCACAATCGACGCTGCGATTGACGCTTATAAGACAACCCTGCGGTTGAATCCGAAAGATAAAGATGCCAAGCAAAATCTTGAGTACTGCTTGAATCTGAAACAACAAATGCAGGATCAAACCGAAAACGATTCGCTCGATCAGGAGCCGCAAGGGCAAAAATCACAACCTCAGCCGGCCGATCGTGAAAATGCGGAACGGATACTGCAAGCTCTTCAGCACCAGGAAAAGGAAAATTTAGAAAAGTCAAAACAACCCGAAAGGAAAGAACGTGTTGAGAAAGATTGGTAGTTGTTTATTTGCATCGATAATATTCCTTTCTAGCGCAAGCCTGAATTTTACGGCTTCAGTCAATCGCTCTGAGGTTGGAATCAATGAACCTCTGACCCTTACGGTTATGGTTGAAGGTGAAAATATCGGAAATGTTCCGTCACCCCAGCTTCCGGAACTGCCTGACTTCACAATTGGCGGACGGTCTTCATCGCAATCTACGAATATTCAACTGATAAATGGCAAGCTGACTCAGCAGCAAACGATCAGCTTCATTTATACTCTATATCCCAAGGAGACCGGCACAAAAACGATCGGTGCCTGTAAACTGGAATTCAAAGGCGAAACCTATCAAACTCAGCCGCTCGGGATCAATGTCGTAAAAGACAATACCAAACCACCGCCCGGACCAGGTCCGGGCGCGGCCCAGACCTCAGCTGATCAAATAAAAGATAAAATTAAACTGATCGCCACCGTCGACCGTAAATCAGTATATGTAGGCGAACAGATAAACGTTGAATTCAATGTGTATACGAACGTCAGGGCTGACTATGGTAATTTCGAAAAACCTAATTTCAATGACTTCTGGGTTGAACCGGTTTTTGATGCCCAGCAGGTCAATTATGAAACCGTGACCTTTGAAGGTAAGCAGTACAGTAAATTTCCGATTAAAAAGGCAGCTCTTTTTCCGATACAAGATGGACAATTACAGATCACGTCCATGAAATTAACGGCAATAGTACCGATACAACCAACAAGTTTTTTTGACTTTGGACGCAGTGAGAACATTGAATTAAAATCCAACCCGATCTATATCGAGGTCAAACCTTTGCCCGAGGAAAATAAACCAAGAGAATTCTGTGGTGGTATCGGCAAATTCTCGGTGACCGCTAATCTTGATGAAGACAGTTCAAATGCCGCTGAACCAATCAATTTAAGAATAAGGATCAGCGGAACCGGGAACGTAAGAACTGTACAAAAGCCAGATTTACCGACAATACCGGGTTTAAAGATCCTGGATCCGGAAGTCAAAGATCAAACACAAATGACCGACAATAAGATCCAGGGCTATAAAGAATTCCTTTATCCGATCATACCTCAGATCGATGGGGAACATGTGATCCCCTCGATTCGCATCGCCTATTTTGATCCATCCGATAATAAATATCACATACGGGAAACGAACCTGCTCAAATTTGTCGCGACCCAAACCGCGGTCGCATCACAAACCGCTTCGAGCAATACGATAAAAACACTTGGTGCTGATATAAATCATATTAAAGCTGATCAAAAACATTTGCCCGATCAAAGATTCAATGCTGATTGGAAAGTATCCATCTTTTACATATTGTCGATTTTGATCATCGGCATTGCTTTTATTTATCGGCGGCATTCAGAACGCCTGCTCACGGATCGGGCATATGCGCGCAAGATCCGTTCCAGCCGTATAACCAGACAAGGCATTCAGGAAGCTGAAAAAGCGCTTAAAAAGAATGATATGATTAAATTCTATTCAGCGCTTACCCGCAGTCTTGAAGGATATGTCGGTGACCGCTTTAATCTTGATACCGGAGCTTTGACCAAAGAACAGATCGCAAATATACTTGGAGCCAAGGGTGTTCAAGCCGAGCTTATCACTGACTTGATAAAAATCATTACGCGATGCGATCAATCGCGTTTCTCCCGGGGTCCACGCTGCGACAATCCTCGGGAGATAATGAACCGGGCAAAACAAATAATAAAAGAATTATGATATTGGTCTTTTTCAGTATTATCGCATCGTCCAATCTATACAATCATGCAAATGCCGAATACGAATCGGGCAACTACTACCAAGCCATTGACCTGTATGAGAAAGCTGGACAAGAAACAAAAAACGCGAATATTTATTATAATCTCGGTAATGCTTATTTTAAAACTAGACAGACCGGCATGGCGATCAAGAATTACCGGCTGGCATATTTTCTGGCACCGCGCGATCCAGACGTAAAACATAACCTGCTTTACGCGCGTACTTTCCGGGTCGATAAAATCAATGTCAGCGTTAATCCGATAGCGATCATGATCGACCGGATTTTCCGTTCTATATCTCTTTATCAAGCGCAGGTTTTAAGCGCGGTTATTATTATTCTGATCGCAATTTTCATCGCCGGCTATGTTGTTTTTCGGCGCCGATCATTCCTTTATATCACTTTCGGGCTTGCTTTATTAGCATTGTTTTGTTTCATGACCTGGGCTTCTTGGTCTTCAGAAAAAAACAGACAACCGGCAGTTGTGATCGTACCTGAAGCCAGTACGCTCAGCGGCCCGGCTGAAGACTATCGCGAAATAGTCAAAGTACATGATGGTATGGAAGCGAACATAAGGGATGAACGCAATGGATATTATCTGATACAACTGCCCGGTGGTATCGGCGGCTGGATAAGAAAAGATGCGGTTATAAGAATATTCTAATTACTATTTTATTTCAACATCGATCTGTTTGGGTTTTATCGCTTCGGGCTTTGGCAGCATTATTGAAAGGACCCCGTCCTTGTAGACTGCCTTGATTTTATCCGCATCAACTGCCGAGGGTAAAGTAATGGTCCGACTGAACTGACCAT
>MEUM01000045.1:7777-8385 GCA_001771735.1 Caldifarciminota bacterium RBG_13_43_14
CGGATATGAACAGCGTATTATCGCGCACCGTCACCTTTATATCATTTTTATTCATGCCGGGCAGTTCAACCTTGACCACGATGTTCTCGTTGTCTTCCTCGATATCAATCAGGGGTGCCCAAAAGCCTTCCCGATCATCAGGGAAGCCGCCAAAAAAACTGCTGAAGAGCCGGTCCATATCAGCCCTTAAATTCAACATGTCTCGGAAAGGTTCCCATTTGTTCATGAATTTATCGGCCATAAATTCCTCCTTCCTTTTTCATTTTTTTAGACAAATAAATCTATTTCAGGTTTAGTATTTTCTTGATATCCATTGTTGTCCGCATATCGTCTGATAAGGACACTCGGGGCAATTCTCATCCGGTTGGGATGTCGGTTCAAGATCGATATCAGGATCATTAATCTCTTCAATAAGCCGGATAACGGCTTGAGTTAAACGATCATAAATACCCGCCCGATCCATAACCGCTGATCCGGGTTTGAACAGAAATTTCTCTTCGACCGCCCTCCCCCCTAATAACATAATTGAACAATTGATTTTTTCCGGTGGCACATCTCGATATCGGTCCCGGAAAAGCATATAATAACAGGGAAATTGCACTGATCTA
>MEUM01000046.1 GCA_001771735.1 Caldifarciminota bacterium RBG_13_43_14
GCCGCGAAAAAACAGGCATTATCAGTACTTTTTATTGATATCGATCATTTCAAAAAAGTAAATGATACCTACGGCCACAAAAAAGGTGATGATGTATTAAGAACGATTGCCCAGCTGGTCAAGATATCATGCCGCAAAAGCGACTATGTTGCACGTTATGGCGGAGAGGAAATAATCGTTATCTTACCGGATACCGATGCTGAAGGTGCAATTAAAGTGGGCGGTGATATTAATGATATTATTAAAACTCAAAGCATTGAACTGGCAAAAATCCCGGTGACCGTAAGTATCGGTGTAGCAAGCTATCCAAATGACGGCGGCGAGTTCAAAACAATCGTTGAAAAAGCCGATAAAGCGCTTTACCGCGCCAAAGAAAGCGGCCGTAACCGGGTGATAAAATATCATGGCGAATAATGATGTAAGGTTCATTGGCAACTATAAAATCCTTGATCTTATCGGCAAAGGAGGTATGGCAAAGATCTATACTGCCCTGCATCTTGCCCTGAACCGAGTCGTCGTGCTCAAGGCAATGGGTAAAACCGAATCCCGGCGCCGTTTTAAACAAGAAGCATTGCTCACGGCAACGCTTAATCACAGTAGTATCGTAGCGACCTATGATTATTTTACGGACGGCAATGACCACTATATTGTAATGGAATATGTAGAGGGAGTTAATCTTGCCGACATAATTCAACAGGCGGCGCCGCTCCATCCAAAGATCGCTGCCTACATCGCCCATCAGCTATGCAGTGCTTTGAACCACGCCCACAAGAATGGTGTTATGCATCGCGATATCAAACCCACCAATATATTGATATCAAAACAAGGTGAGATCAAGATCACCGATTTTGGCGTTGCTAAAGCTGAAGATTCACCCCAATTAACTACATCGGGCATGGTCATCGGTACGCCCTTTTATATGTCACCAGAGCAGGCCGCGGGTGAAGAACTAACTAATCGCTCGGACATTTATTCACTCGGCATTGTGCTTTATGAGATGCTGACTGGGAAAAAACCATATGCCGGCGAAAACAGCGCCGCGATCACCGGAAAAGTCTGCCGCGGCAAATATCGATCTCCGTTGTGGCTTGATCCTCATCACAGCTTACGTTTAAATTTCATTATAAAGAAAGCTATGCGTAAAAATGTAAATACAAGGTATCAGAGCGCCGAACAAATGCAGCGCGACCTGGAAAGATTTGTGGGTTGGAAAAACATCGGGAGAGGAAACTCGATCATTGTCGATCTTTCAGAATCGATCGAGGAGAATCGCCGGGCAACCACGATCGTGCGCCATACACCCAAAAAGCGGGGAAAGAAGAAAAAATCCGACCATACTTTATTATATCTGTTCTTGATCATGATCATTGTTGCGATACTTGCCTACCTCATAAAACTGGTACTATCGTAGCGAGTAATGGGTACCGCGAAGGAAATACAGGGGTGAAAAGGGGAGCATGGGTAATCTGTAAAGCACTAAACACTAAATCCGAAATCCCAAACAAATCCCAAATCATAAATTCTAATTCTCAAGATTTTGGAGTTTTCCGCCATAGGCGGATCAGCCTTTGGCTGAGGATATTGAATATTGTTTACCCCGTTTAAATAGTATGTATCAAAAGGGAATACTACCAATAAGGGTAATAGCTGCTTGTTAATGCATGAACCTTTATTTTTTATTTTGTATTTAACGGGGTTTAGAATTTAGTGCTTCGAATTTGGGATTTGTATCTGAATCAAGCATATATTACTATCGAACAAAATGAAAGGAATGCATATGAGATCATACATAAAACTCATCATCAGCCTATTGGTCTGTCTGGGTTCTGGCTTTATCGGATCAATTTTTACCACGCCCAGGATCAGCACCTGGTATACAACCCTTCAGAAACCAGCATTCAATCCTCCCAATTGGCTTTTTGGTCCGGTCTGGACAATGCTTTTTATACTGATGGGCATAGCATTGTTCATTATCTGGAACAAAGACAATGTGCCCGGAGCCAGGGCGGCGATCTTTATTTTTGCAGTGCAATTAATCTTTAATATTCTGTGGTCGATCGTATTTTTCGGTTTGAAATCCCCGATCGGCGGGATATTTATGATTATAATACTCTGGATATTGATCGTAATAACGATCTTTTTCTTTTACCGGCAATCACTTGTAGCCGGCGTTTTACTGGTGCCCTATTTATTATGGGTCAGCTTTGCGAGCGTACTCAATATTGCGATATACTTATTGAACCGTAGCGCGTAATGTGTAATGCGAAAGAAATGAAGCAGATCAGAAAATCAGATTACCAGCACGAAGATTATCAGAACATCAGCAAATCAGGAATTCTGATGCTCTAATATGCTGATTTGCTGCCCACTGATCCTCTGGTATCCTGATATGCTTATTTTGTTAACTACATTATTACCATAAAATGAAACCCATAATCGTCGTTAGCCGTTGTCTTGGTTTTGACCAGTGCCGTTATGACGGCATAATGATCGATGATGAATTAATCGAACAATTGAAGCCATTGGTTGAGTTCAGAACTGTATGCCCTGAGCTGGCAATAGGTCTGGGAGTTCCCCGCGATCCAATCCGGATCATCAAACAGAAAAATATATTAAAACTTGTTCAGCCGGCGACCGGGCGCGATGTCAGTGATGAAATGAAAGCTTTTACCCATGGCTTTCTCGGATCCTTAAAAAAAATCGACGGTTTTATACTAAAATCCCGCTCTCCTTCCTGCGGCATTAGGGATGTAAAAATATTTTCGAGCATGGAAAGTAAAAATCTGCTAATAAAAGGCAAGGGATTTTTTGGCGGCGCAATCTGCGATTATTTTCCTCTTTTACCGATCGTTGATGAAAGTCAGCTGACGAGTCCTAAGATCCGGGAAAAATTTCTAAAAGTTATTCAGAATACTTCACGCTGAAACGTTCTCTCCGACCCGCCGCAGCGTATAGACCGGCTGCGGTTCTTCTTTGCCTTTCACCTTTACTGAACCAAGTTCAATGAATTCAAGCGTCATAATTTTTGATCGGCTTGCCCTTTCGTGGGTTGCTTTACCCAATACGATGCTCTGGTTCAATTCTTTGGTCGCGGTTTCCAGGCGGGCGGCGAGGTTCACGGCATCGCCGATCACCGTATATTCCATGCGCATGAGCGAGCCGAAATTGCCGCTGATTACCTCGCCCGAATTTATACCGATGCCAATCTTAAATCCCAATTCTTCCGCTCTCTTTATCATTTCCAGGGCGGCAAAACATGCATTGAGGGCGTGGTTCGGTACGGTCATGGGCGAGCCAAAAACTGCCATCACACAATCACCGATGAATTTATCGATGCGTCCTTGATATTTAAATACGATCTGCACCATCGCGTCAAGAAAACGGTTCAGGCTATCCTCGACCCGCTGGGGATCGCTTTGTTCAGCGTAAGGAGTGAAGTTCCGAATATCGGCGAAAATGATCGTGCAATCGACTTTTTCACCGCCCAGCTGCGGTGTATGCTTGATTAATTTATCAACCAGTTCACGCGAATAGTATCGGGAAAAAACCGACCGTATCTTACGTTTCTCCCTCTCTTCGAATTGATAACGGTAGCCGAGTCCAAAAATAAGTGTCAATATAAAAACATAGAATGGACGCACCATACCGAATTCCCATCCCCGGGCAAACATAAACGTAATTGCCACCATAAAAAGACTTGAAATGATCAGACCCGCCGGCAAATAGAACCACCAGGAACGGTAAAGCGTGAATACTGCAAACAACAAGGCGATAAGAAAAGTTGCTAAAAGACAATAGCAATACGGCACTTCATTTATCCACGATCCGGTAACAAGCGTATTCACAAGATTTGCCTGAATGAGCAGACCCGGATAATTGCGATCAAATGGCACTGCATGCCGGTCAAATAGACCCGGTGCTGTCCCGCCGACAAGAACTATTTTATTTTCAAAAAACTCTACCGGCACACGGTGAAAATAAACATCGCTATATGAAATTTTCCTGAATGATGATTCCGGGTAAAAATTGATAAAAAATTTGGCCGGCGGAGTCTTTTCTAATATATAATCGGCCGCGATCACCGATGCAAAAGCCGGGATCCCTTCAATCTCTGAATATCCGCGGCGAACCACACCATCAAAATCAGCCAATATCTCACCGACACCGATTTTATTGTGCAAGGTAAAAACCGGTAAACCACTAATCGATGAAACTAGTACTACCCGGCCATGATCCGCGATCATATCCTCCATCAACGTATCAAAGCTCGGTTTACTGTAAAATTTGCGTGCCTCGACCGGCAAGGTATCGGGTTCGCCGAAAAAAACATCGAACCCAACGACTTTGGCTTTGCTCAAAGACTGTAGAATTTGAGCAAAATAAACCCGCGGCCAGTTCTGATAGCGACCGAGTTTGACCAAACTTGCCTCGTCGATATCAACAACTACGATATTTTCGATCTTGTTGTTCTTTAAGACGAGTGCATATTTCAGATCGTATATCCTGCGTTCGAACGGTTCATATAGCGGACGGTAAAGACATACGGCATTGACCAATATCGTTGCCGCAACGGTGATAATGAACGCGGCGAAGAGTCGATTTTTCACTTTTTGACCGTGCCATTAGACCGCCGATCCAGATATTCCTTGGTGAAAATCCTGACCAGCACCGGATCGAATTGACAACCGCTATTCTTGGATAACTCTTCAAGCGCAATCATCGCGTCAAAACGCTTTCGATAAGGACGATCACTGGTCATAGCATCAAACGAATCAGCGATACATATAATCCTGGCAAAATGAGGTATTTTTTTGGCCTTCAAGCCTCTTGGATAACCGTTACCGTCATAGCGTTCATGATGATGAAGTATATTGGGGATGAGATCCTTAAGTTCAGCGATCGGTTCGATGATCGCGCTGCCCAGTTCAGGATGCTTTTTCATATAAATAAATTCCTCTAAGGTCAATTTCCCCGGCTTACCAAGAATGTAATCTGGAATCCCGATCTTACCAACATCGTGCAATATCGCTGAGACTTCGAGCCCTTTAATTTCATCTTTGCCAAGATCGAGAGATTCACCGATAATCAAAGAATAATCGACCACTCTGGCCGAATGACCTCGTGTATAGGGATCCTTGGCATCGACCGCTTCTACGATCGCGCGGATCGATGACAGAAACAGCTCGTCCAGGGCTTTGTATAACGATGCATTTTCGATCGCGATCCCGATCTGATTGCTCAATGACTGAAACATCTCGAGATCGATTTTGTTGAAGTGCTGATTGTTGCGTTTATTAAGGACCTCGGCAACCCCGATTGTTTTACCACGTGAGATCAGAGGTACGGCAATGATCGATCGGGTAACAAATTTTGTCTTTTTATCAACGCCCTTGAACCATCTCGGATCCTTGCGGACATCAGCGACCAGCAATGGTTTTCCGTGTTTAGCCACCCAGCCAACTATCCCTTTACCCATGGGCACACGTATCTCCTTAGCCTCTTTGCCTTTTACGCCGCGGGCGGTAATGAAGAAAAGCTCGTTAGTTGCTTCATCAATACGGAAAACCGATGAGGCCTCAGCATCCATTACTTCCTCGGCCTTGTGCAAGACCGTATCCAGCAAATCGTCGATATCAAGTATCGACGAAAAAACCATTGACGTATGAATCAGAGTCTCAAGCCGCTTTATCCGTTTTTTTATTGACCCTTCAAACTGATTCGATTTCATATTTACGTTCTCCTGCCCCAAATTTCTCCGCATAATATAACTGGACCTGGCTGTCGAGATCAGGATGCAATTCATCGACCGCATTTTTTATCATATCATAGCAGGCCTGATCAAGACTGACCGGATCACTGGATGCAAGTATCCCTACATCCGGATGAATAAACGGTTCATTTGAATGGAAACAATCGCAATTGGGTGTGATACTTGTCAAAAAATTAACAAAAAATACTTTCTTATCTTTGATGGTTTTAGCCGCATACTCGGCGATCTTTTTCTGCAGATCTCCGGATGCAGCATTCCACCGAAATTTGATCGCCTTTTCTGGACATATCGACATGCAACCACCACAACCGGTGCATTTGCGGTCGACAATCGTAACCGCTTTATTCTTTTTTATCGCGTTGAAAATGCAATAATTATAACATTCCAAACAAAAAGTACATTTATCCCGGTCAATATATGGCTTTGCACCTGAATGCATATCCAGTTTACCGCCCCGACTGGCACAGCCCATGCCGATATTTTTCAGTGCACCGCCAAAACCGCAATTCAAATGACCCTTAAAATGCGATACAAAAAAAATTGTATTAACGCGCTTGAACACCCCGGCGATCTTGGCACCATCGATCTCATAGAAATCATCGCCATGAAGCCCGTCAGCAACAATAAAAGGGGCAAAATTGAATCCGTGCTCATGAGCGACTTGCACGTGAAGATCAGCACGAAAGCGCCGGCCGGCATAAAGGGTTGTGGTATCGGTAAGAAAAGGTTCGGCGCCGGTTGTTTTGAGAACATTGGTTAGACAACGGATATAAAGGGGATTGACAAAATGCACATTCCCTTCCTCGCCAACGTGTAATTTGATTGCACAGGTGGAATTCTTGCTGTATAGTTTTAGCGCCGAAGATTTATCGATCAAACGCTGCAATAGCTTTATGTGATCGGTCTTATATTTTTTGCGGATATCAAGAAAATAAACCCTGGACATAGTTAAATAGTATATAATAACTTTATAAAATCAAGGAAAAAAAACCGTAGCGCGAACGGAATGAAAAGAAGCTGGGGTAAAGAGGAGATTTTATAAGCACTAAATACTAAATCCGAAATCCCAAACAAATCCCAAATATCAAATTCCAATTTTAAAACGTTTGGAATTTAATTATTGTATATTAAATATTGTTTACCCCGTTTAAATAGTATATATCAAAAGGGAATATTACCA
>MEUM01000047.1:0-703 GCA_001771735.1 Caldifarciminota bacterium RBG_13_43_14
GGGCACCAGCGGTAGTGCCGCTGATGCCGATATAAGTGTTGGTCTTTGCCGCCAGGGCGAGCAATTCTTCGCCTTTGAATACGACTGGTGCTTTATCCACACAGATTACCGCGATACGATTCTTGAGCGCTGAGGTTAAAAGGGGATAGCCGGGACCGGCATTGATCTTTGATGTCGGCAGGCTTTCAATTATCACATCGATTTTTCTTTTATCGATCAAATTCATCATTTCATTTAGGGGTGTTTTATCCACCGGCTTTAATGATTTGCCCTGTTCCTTGAGTTTGACCATTTCTATGATATCTAGATTCTTGCCATAGGTAAAATGACGGCTATCACATACTGCATGAAAATCAATAATGGTTTTGTATTTAGCATATATGTTTTTTTTGACATTCAGGTAATGACGGACAAATGCGCGATTAATATTGCCGAAGCCGATCAATCCTACACGGTATTTCTTAGTTTTGATGGATAAAGCTGATTTTCTCATGAGATAATGTCATTATATCCAGGTATTTGATTTTGTCAATTAATAAACAGATAGTTGATACCGGATACATGATCCTTGATGCTGGATACTGTAGACACAAATCTCGAATTTCGGAATGCGGATTGCGGAATTAAAGAACAAGCATATTAGGATATCAGAAGATCAGTGGGTAGGAGATCAGTGCATTAGCATATCAGATATTGAATCCTG
>MEUM01000047.1:1074-2089 GCA_001771735.1 Caldifarciminota bacterium RBG_13_43_14
TAATCGTGTTCAGCATTTTTCTATCTTGACATTATAGTAATTTTATATATTATTGATGCGGTTAGTCTGATTTAATGCTGGGAATTAATGAGTAATTAAAAACCTGGTCATATAAGAAAACCAGCAGATTCCTTTAATTTACTGAATAAAAACATAAAAAGGAGATCAATGAAAGCAGATCCCAAGGGTGTTTTAACTGGAGCCCACTATTTGGATGGTGACTACGCCTGTGCCGAAGGAGGTCTGGCGGCTGGTTGCCGTTTTTTTGCCGGATATCCGATCACCCCTTCAACTGAAGTCGCAGAACGAATAGCAGCGCGTTTTCCTTTTTGTGGTGGAGTATTTATTCAAATGGAAGACGAGATTGCTTCGTCGATAGCCCTTATTGGTGCTGCCTGGGCAGGTAAAAAGACCATGACCGTAACATCCGGACCTGGTTTCTCCTTGATGCAGGAACATATCGGGCTTGCCGCAATGCTTGAAACCCCGTGCGTTTTTGTGAATGTTCAAAGAGGCGGTCCATCGACCGGTTTGCCGACCCTCACCGGCCAGGGTGATATGATGCAGGCCCGTTGGGGTTCGCATGGCGATTATGAGATTATCGCCCTTTCACCCAATTCCCCGCAGGAATGCTTTGATTTCACGATCGACTGTTTCAATCTTTCCGAAAAATACCGTGTTCCGGTTCTGCTTATGATGGATGAATGTGTCGGTCATATGACCGAGAGAGTTGTAATCCCCAAAGCCGAGAATATCGATATCGTTGAGCGGCGCTGGTACAAGGGACCAAAAGATAAATATCTGCCTTTCAAGGCTGACCCGGACCTGGTGCCGCCGATAATCAAGGCTGGTGACGGTTATCGCTTTCACATAACCGGTTTAACTCATGACGAACGCGGTTATCCAATAATGAGTTGGCAGTGTCAGGAGCAGCTGGTTCGCCGTTTGGTCGATAAAATTCGAAAGAACTCGGATAATATCGTGCGCTATGAAGAGGAAAATGTTGAGGATGCCG
>MEUM01000047.1:2110-9003 GCA_001771735.1 Caldifarciminota bacterium RBG_13_43_14
GGAGGCTGGGTACACGATCCTACGGATATCGTTAATGCGATAAAAGAAGGTGTAAAATGAAGACGATCGAGATCCCCGACGTCAAAAAAGAAAGTACTATTCACCCGATGGAGTCTTTGCTGCGAATGGACCGCATTCCGCATATATGGTGCCCGGGTTGTGGTATTGGCACTGCAGTTACTGCTTTTATCAGCGCGATCGATAAGGCGGGTATCAATCAAGAGAAACTTGCAGTCGTATCCGGTATCGGTTGCACGGGCCGGGTCGCCGGATATATAAAAGTAGATTCATTCCACACCACGCATGGGCGGGCAATACCATTTGCCACCGGTCTGAAATTGGCAAATCCGGAGCTGAAAGTCGTGGTTTTTTCTGGCGACGGTGATATCGCGGCGATCGGCGGTAATCATCTCATTCATGCGGCCCGTCGTAACATGGACTTGACTGTGATCTGTGTGAATAATTTCATTTATGGAATGACCGGAGGACAGGTTGCTTCGACAACACCCGAGACCGCGCGTTGCTCAACCAGCCCATATGGAAATTTTGAGCCGCCATTTAATCTTCCGCGGTTGCTGGACACATGCGGTGCAGTGTACGTAGCCCGCTGGACTGCACTCCATATTCGCCGTTTGACTAATTCGATCATCGAGGCATTTAACAAACGCGGATTTTCGTTCATTGAGGTGATTGCGCCCTGCGCCACGCTTTATGCCCGGCTTAACCGTTTGGGTTCGGGGCTTGATATCATGAAATTTTATCACGATAACAGCATTATCAAAAATGGTGCGGATACTCGCGAGCTCGAGATCGAGTTCCAGAAGACCATAACCGTTGGCAAATTTATTGACCGGGAGCGACCGACATTCCTGGATGCAATGAATCGACAGTTCACCAATACTCTTGGATCAAGATATCAATTGTATGGTCCGCCGCCATCGTGTGAATGCACGACCCCAGGGGAAGGAGAATAGCGATGATAGAAATAAGATTCTCGGGCTTCGGCGGTCAGGGTATAATTAAATGCGGTTATATTGTCGGTGCTGCTGCCTCGATATACGATACAAAACATGCGACCATGACCCAGAGTTTCGGACCGGAAGCGCGGGGCAGTGCCTGCAGTTCACAATTGCTTGTTTCCGATGACCGTATTCTATATCCATATATAAACAGGCCTCAGATCCTGGTATGCATGTCTCAGGAGGCGTATGAGAAATATGAACCTAATCTTGTTGATGATGGTATTCTGATCATTGACGAAGATCTGGTTAAATCCAAAGCGTTGCGTGGCAAAATAAAAATGCACTCGATGCCAGCAACTCGTTTTTCCGAGCAGCTCGGTAACAAAATCATTGCCAATGTGGTGATGCTTGGGTTTTTTACTGCGGTGACCGGCATTGTGACCTATGATTCGATGAAAAAAGCAATTCCGGATTCAGTGCCGGAACGGGCGGTAAGTCTTAATCTGCGGGCTTTTGACCGTGGTTATGAATACGGCAAAGAGTATTTGAAAAAAACTAACTAGAGTATAAGGTCATTCCGTTTGCATATCATTGCCTGAGCCTGATTGTTGAGCTTTAATATCGACGTCATTATCCGACTTGATCGGGTAATCTATCTTTGACATACTATTATATAACCCGAGCTTAACTGATAATCATTTGATTTATATCTGTCATTGCGAAGCGACGAAGTCGCTGCGGCAATCTCACATTCTGAATGCACCCTTGATTTCTTAGAGGTCTCTGAAAAAGTATCCTCGCCTGTCATTGCGAGCCCGAAGGGCGCGGCAATCTCGTTATTTTGCGAACAAATCTGAGATTGCTTCGTTCGTTTCACTACCTCGCAATGACTTTTTCAGAGGCCTCTCTTAGTTTCCTTGACATAAATCGCAAAAAACGTATATTATATTCGTCGAGGTTGTGAAATAGAGCCATGAGGGAAGTAACTGAAGAGAAATCCAGGTGCGCAATACTGGATTTGAAAGAATCTGAAATTGTTGAACTAAAGCCATCATTATCGCAAATAGATAGAATTGTGGAGACAGTGGCGGCGATGGCGAATGCGAGTGGTGGGAAGAATGGGGGATTGCAGAACCGGATTTTGAGTATGCCGGCTCAAGTGTTGTAGTAATATTGAGAAAATCCAGATTTACTGAAGAATACTTGGCATCGTTGGATTTGAATGAACGGGAGAGAAAAATTATCGAGTATATTAGAGTGAATAAGAGAATAACAAGCAGCGAAATTCAACAAATGTTCAATGTCAGTAGAGTAATGGCAAATAGGTACATGAAGAGGCTGCAGGAACTTTTGATAATTGAAAGAAAAGGAGCAGGCAAAGCTGTTTATTATATTAAGATGGAGTAAAATGTTGCGTAAACCTTGCGTAAACTTTGCGTTAACCAGCGTTTGTTATGAAAGTAAAAAGTGTTGGAAATACATCAGATTCAGGTCAACTTTATGTCAACTGCGTTTCCTTTGCATCAAACTATAAGGAATAGCCACCATGCTTCAACGGCATTCGTTGCAGAATAAAGAGGTAACCAATGGCTAAAAAAGACTATTCCAGCAGGTCAAAAGAGGAATTGATCTAATGATGGTTAAGAAAGAAATTGATGAAATATTGTGAAAATCATCATGTATCTGTCGGGGCATTATAAATGAGCACAATAGATAAACAAGAGCCAACAAGGCAAAAAGCGCTTCAACTCTTTTCATATCTATACGAGTTTACAAGACTCAAATCATCAAGACCTATATATGATATTGATGACTATGAGGATGTTTTATGGTTCTATAAAATCCCAAGAGAAAAAGAATGCATTTCTCCAGCTTATATAGAGACAACCGAAGAAGTCATCAGTAATTGGTTGGCAATAAAAAGGCCTAAACAACCTGTATTGCCGAGACCACCAGAGATAGCAAATAATTGGTTCTTAGAAACTGATTTATACAATATCCAAAAAACTCAAAAAGTCGAACCTCAAAAATCAACTCCCGAAGCAGGTAAATATAATCATTTTACTCAAAAGAATAGCACAAAAAATCAAACGGAAATATGTGATAACCGAAATGAAAAAATTGCTCAAAAAATCCACGATAAAGGAAAACAATGGGAAACACCACTTTGTTACTGGAGTACAGTCCAGTTGCCAGGATATACTTACTCAAAAAAGAAAAACGCTTGGTGGAAAAGAAAATACTAGGGTCGATTTTCATCGGCAACTGGGAGACATTGGAGTTATGAGGAAAAAAAACGAAAAATTGTCCAGACAGATAAAGTGGAGACTGTCAGTTTTTTATGTTTTATACTGCCAGGCTGTCGGAATGTTATCCGTTGTTGACTGTTATTACAGAACGATTATAATATTCTATGAATAAAAATAACGATTATGGTAAAATGCTGTTGAAATATTTGGGTAAGTGGGTAGCCCTATCCTCAGATGAAGCCACAGTTGTTGCCTCAGGCAAAACACTTGCAGAAACAATGCGAATTGCACAGAAAACTAAGGAAAAAAATCCCATTTACATAATGGTTTCTACAGAAATCGGCAACTTTTCTTTCTGATTATCTAACCGCAACAAAAATTGCATAAAATCCGTTACAAATACAAATCGCTGGCGATTTCGCAAGCACCTATCAAGTATGAATTGATGCCAATCATCCCAATAACTATTATCTTTAGAGGAAAGAGTATGAATGTTGAAGCCCTCATTGATTCTGGCGCCAATCGTTGCTTCTGTCCGATTGAAATTGGTAAGGCCCTGGGTGTGCCATTGTCTTCGTGCCCGAAAGAATCTGTTAAGGGAATTGGCGGCTCGGGAGCAGTATTCATTTGTGAATTAACAATAGATATTGAGCATGGAACTTATAAACTGCCGGCCCAGGTAGGCCTGGGAAAATTTGAGTTTCATGGATTTTCATTTATCCTTGGGCAAAAGAATTTTTTTGAAAACATTGATGTTCTATTCCAGCGTCGCAAAGAAATCGTTGAAGTATTAATTCGTTAATTTATCACCTTAATTCCTTATAGCACCTGGAGACCGACACTAAACAACACGTGCCGAATTTTGAAAAAGGCGAAATGGAGTGGTTGAATAAAGATATTGGAGAGCAATGATTATCGCGACTGAAAGCACGGTAGTCATGAGTATGGAATGAGTACTTCATTGGTATTTAGCTATTTTGGATAATATCTATTGACATTTTAGCCATATTGGATAAAATAATTAATAAAAGGAGATGATATGAAAGACCTCGGCAAGAGCTTGAGCCAAAAAAGAAAATCGTTGGGTTTGACGCTTGTCGAAGCAGCGCGATTGTCCGGAATCGGCAGTTACCAGACGATCTACAAGATTGAGCATGAAAAACGCGCGATCAAAGCTGATGAGTTGGCTGCCCTGGCGAAGGCATATGCATTTGACTTGAACTTCTTTCTATCGGGCAAGGAATTGGTTGAACAATGCCAGATTTACTGGAGGGCTGAAGAAAAACCTAAACGAGCACGCGTGTTTGAATCCAGAGCAAGACTTCTTCTCGAACGATATATACGCTTGCAGGAGTTGATCGAACACGCTGCCGCGGGGACCAAACTGCCGATAATTGCTCGACAGGTTGTTTCTTTTGATGACGCTGCAGACGAGGGTGAAAAATATGCGAATATGTTACGCCTTGGCGGACGCCCGGCATTGGTTTTTAAGCGTATTTTGGAAGAAGACGGGAATATACCGATTTTCTTCCTTGATTTGCCCACGGGAACATCTGCCTTATCGCTGATTATGGGTAACTATTCCGCGATTTGTGTTAATAGAAAAGACACATCTTGGCGCAGGAATTTTGACATTGCTCATGAGTTGTTTCACGTTGTCTATAGACAAGTTCCGCCTGAAAACTGTGGTGCGTCTGACAATGGCATCCAAGAGAGCTTTGCCAACGCTTTTGCTTCGGCTTTCTTATTGCCGCGCTCATCACTGGAGAAGGAAATCGAGAAACGTACTACCAATTCCAAATTGAACGTTCTGGACCTGATAATGATAGCTTGTGAATATGAAATATCGCTTGATGCATTAGTCTGGCGCCTTGTCAACTTAGGCCGAATAAGTAGAGCCACAGCTGAAAAAATACTAAATTTCAAAGAAATCAAAGAACATTACAAGGGTCTCCAAAAGATAAAAGGTGAGAGACTGCCGTATATATCAAAAAAGTATTTGTGTATGATATTTGATGCCTTCACGCAAGGAAAAATGTCAGAGATGAGTGTGGCAGAGTATCTTGATGTGCCGGTTGGCGATACAACACGAATTTTCGCAGAAGCCGGTCTTGTCTGGGAGGGAAAATCTGCCATTGAAATTACTGTGTGATGCAGTCGTAGTAATTGACGCACATAAAATAAACAAATGGCAATATTTGACCAGCGCACACCACATATTCCTCGGTTCAATCGTGGCTCATAAGGAATGCATCTTTTATATAGATAATTATCAAAAACAAACGATTGATTTTGCGTTAGATGAAAAAAATGGCAAGGTGAGGATTTTAACAGCTACTGCTAAGGAGATCTCTAAGGTTGCGGAAAAAGTAAGTAAATATAAGCTCATCATAGATCCATGAGAGACGGAGGAAATTGCCTTGATGTTGAATCCGGTGAACAACGATTTAATCTTCTGTACTGCAGATAAGGCAGCCGTTAAAGCTGCATACCTATGTGGTCTAACAAACCGTGTTGTCTCTCTTGAATATTGCTTTGGCAGATCAACTAAGCTGAATCTACCGAACAAATGCACTGAAAAGGTTATGCGGCATTTGAAGGCAGATGCGATACAATATTTTGGAACAATAGAGTAAGTCTCCACTGAAATATCACACAGATGTTCACAACAGCTGTAGAGGTCGCTGGATATGAATTACAAGGAAATACAATGCAATTGTGTGTGGTGATGACGAAAGTAGTACGCACTGCCTATCCCGCCCTTGACGATGTTAGGCGGACCGGATAGTATTTTCAATGGGGAAAAACATGTTTATTGGTCTTGATATTGGCGGAACGAATATCAAAGCCGCTTTAGTGGTCAATGACCAGATAATAAATAGATTATATGTTCAGACCAAAGTCGAACATGGACGGAATGCATCTTTACAGCAAATAAAATCGGCAATCCAACGATTTGCGGGTAAAGCCCAAGGTATTGGTATCGGTATTGCCGGGATAATTGATTCTAAACATGGGATCGTCCAGTATTCACCGAATTTCAAAGGCTGGAATGATGTTCCTTTAGTATCATTACTGCAAGCTGAATTCAAAATTCCGGTTTCGATCATTAACGATGTAAATGCAGTCTGCCTGGGAGAATGGAAATATGGTGCGGCCAAAGGCAGCCATAATGCCTTTTGTTTTACCTTGGGAACCGGTGTTGGCGGTTGTTTTGTCAGTAATGACCAGATAGTTTTTGGTGCTCACGGTTTTGCCGGTGAATTCGGTCACATGACGATAGATTATCGTGGTCCTAAATGTGTGTGCGGAAACTACGGCTGTTTGGAGCGCTATGTCGGTTCACGCTATATAATAGAACTGGTAAAGAAAAGGTCAAAAGCCGGATCAAGACTATATAAATGCAAGCCATTAACGGTTGAAGCAATCGCTCGAGAGGCTAAAAGGGGTAATCGGGCCGCACTTCAGGTTTTCGAAACGATCGGTTTTTATATCGGGGTTGGTGTGACCAATATCATGACCCTGCTCGATCCCGAGGTGGTGATTATCGCTGGCGGTATCAGCCGGGCTGGCAAAGTACTTTTTGATCCGATACGAAAAACGGTTCGTGAGCGTTTATTGGGATCTCAATATCGCAAATACCGCATTATACCGGCAAAACTCGGTGATGATGCCGGAATTC
>MEUM01000048.1:0-1067 GCA_001771735.1 Caldifarciminota bacterium RBG_13_43_14
ACCTTTGATAATTATGAGGTAGAATACGATTTTTCTACAATTGGCAGACGTATAATGCTTTTAAATGCCAGGCAAATTCAAAGAGGGTTGGGAAAGGAAAAAATAATACTCCTTGCCATCGAGGATATCACCGAGCGCAGGGAAATAGAAAATGGATTGGAAAAAGCCCATGAGGATCTCAATAAGTTGGCAACCGAATTAAAACGTACTGCACGAGTAAAATCCGAATTCCTGGCTAACATGTCGCATGAGCTCAGGACACCGCTTAACTCTATTAATGGTTTCTCCGAGGTATTGTACGACGAAACTTTCGGACCACTTAATGAAAAGCAAAAGAATTATGTTAATAATGTTCTGACCAGTGGAAAGCATCTTCTCCTTTTGATAAATCAGATTCTTGATATGGCAAAAGTTGAAGCTGGAAAGATGAAATTGGCTATATCCAACTTGCCCTTGAAAAGCTTATTGAATGAGATTTCAATGTTGGTTTCGGATATGATCAGCAAAAAGAAGATCGAAATGTCACTTGAAATAGCCGAAGATCTGCCGGATATAGAGGCGGATGAGCTCAAAGTAAAAGAGATAATTTACAACCTGCTTTCAAATGCAGTTAAATTTACCCCGGATGGCGGAAAAGTAGGCATGCGGGCGATGAAAGTCGGTTCCGAAATTGAAGTAGTGGTCTGGGATACAGGGGTTGGTATAGCACCTGAAAACATGGAAAAAATATTTGAAGGTTTCTTCCGAGTCGATACCCCATATTCTCGGTTGACTGAGGGGACTGGACTTGGCTTGCCGCTCTCTAGAAATATGGTTGAGCTGCACGGCGGGAAGCTTTCAGTAGAATCAAAAGGACTAAATAAAGGCACCCTGGTCCGGTTTACTCTGCCTATTATATCAAAGAGAGGGCTGTGAGATGAAGAAGAAAGCTTTAGTTGTTGATGACAATAAAAACAATCTTATGCTGGAAAAAGACCTTTTAGAGGTTGCCGGCTTTGAAGTATTTGAGGCTGAAAATGCAGCAGTCGGCATTGCCATTGCCAGAAGAGAAAAACCGGATATCATAA
>MEUM01000048.1:1200-1426 GCA_001771735.1 Caldifarciminota bacterium RBG_13_43_14
TACGATCACCAACAGTGGATTCATAGGTAAACCGATAAATACGCGTACCTTTGCAAAAGAAGTTAGCCAATATATTACATGAGCATTTTAAATGGTGGAAAGTTAAATCTCAAAGAGATAGAAGATGAAAAACAAACAGGTAATTTTAGTTGTTGATAACCAGATTCAAAACATTGAACTTCTCGAAGCATATCTTGCTCCGCAGGGTTATGAAATTGTCAAAGCT
>MEUM01000048.1:1436-2722 GCA_001771735.1 Caldifarciminota bacterium RBG_13_43_14
AAGAAGCACTGGAAAAACTTAATACCAATCAAATCGATCTGATTCTGCTGGACGTAATGATGCCCGGCATGGATGGTTTTGAGGTTACACGCAGTGTCAGGCAGGATAGTACGCATCGACTGCTTCCGATAATTATGGTTACAGCATTGCGGGAAACGGAATACCGGATAAAGGGAATTGAATCCGGATGCGATGATTTTATTTCAAAGCCATTTGATAAGATAGAGCTTCTAGCCAGGGTCCGCTCCCTGCTAAAGATCAAGTCCTACAACGACTTGATGAGTAATTACCAGAAAGAGTTGGAAGCAGCTAAAATATTAGAAACCGAAGCCCGCGAATACGCCGAAAGCATCATTAACACTGTACGTGACTCCTTAATCGTTCTGGACCAAGATTTAAGAGTAGTCAAAGTCAGTCGTTCCTTCTATGAAATCTTTAAGGTAAAACCTGAAGAAACAATGGGTCAGCTTATTTATGACCTTGGCAATAAACAATGGGATATCCCCAAGCTTCGGGAACTACTGGAAACTATCCTTCCCCAAAAAACGACCTTTGATAACTATGAGGTTGAACACAATTTTGCAGCCATTGGCAGGCATATAATGTTATTGAATGCCCGGCAAATTAAAAGAGCACTGGGGAAGGAAAAAATAATCCTCCTTGCCATCGAGGACATCACTGAACGCAAGCAGTCAGAGGAAAAGATCCAGCAGATGGCTTTCCATGATTCCCTGACAGGTCTTCCCAACCGGAAACTCTTCTCCGATCGTTTGGGCGCAACCTTGGTCCATGCCCATAGGAATAAAAAAAAAGTAGGAATCGCGATGCTAGATCTCGACAATTTCAAGGGTGTGAATGATACTCTTGGTCATGATGTAGGAGATATCCTTCTTAAAGAAACGGCAGAGCGGTTAAGCACTGTGCTTAGGAAGGGTGATACCGTTGCTCGCTTCGGTGGAGACGAGTTTGTGCTAATCCTTCCTGACATTGATATTATAGAAGATGAGATCCTTGTTGCACAAAAAATTATTGACACTATTTGCAAGCCTTTCCTTATTAATGTCCATCAAATCGTTATGACAACGAGTATCGGCATCACTGTCTATCCAAATGATGGAATAGATGAAGGTATGCTCTTGAAAAATGCCGATATCGCCATGTATCAAGCCAAGCAAGCAGGCGGGGCTCGATACCAGCTCTTTAAAAGGACTTAAAATGCGATATTAAAATATGAGGGTCTTCCGAATATTGAGGCGGATGAAGTCAAGGTAAAAAAACAATTTACA
>MEUM01000048.1:2785-4234 GCA_001771735.1 Caldifarciminota bacterium RBG_13_43_14
GAGATAGCTATGAGGCAAGCCGATAATTATGCACAACTTCGAGAATGAAGTTAGTCAATCTTTAATGTGAGTTTTTTATTATATTGAAAATTAAAATTTAAAAGAGGTAGAGGATGAAAGACAAACCAGTAATCTTAGTTGTTGATGACCAGATCCAAAACATTGAACTTCTCGAAGCAAATCTTGTTCCGCAGGGTTATGAAATTATCAAGGCGGCGAAAGGTGAAGAAGCGCTGGAGAAACTTAATAGCAATCAAATCGATCTGATTCTGCTGGACGTAATGATGCCCGGCATGGATGGTTTTGAGGTTACCCGCATGATCAGGCAGGATAGCAAGCATCGACTGCTTCCGATAATTATGGTTACAGCATTGCGGGAAACGGAAGACCGGGTAAAGGGAATTGAAGCCGGATGCGATGATTTTATTTCAAAACCTTTTGATAAGATAGAGCTTCTAGCCAGAGTTCGCTCCCTGTTAAAGGTCAAGGCTTACAACGACTTGATGAGTAATTACCGGAATGAACTGAAGGCTGAGGTAACCAAGTTAACCGGGATTATGCAAAAAACTCTTCAGGGAAGTATAAAGATGCTTGTCGATATTCTAGCACTTATTAATCCAAAAGCTTTTAATACAGCACAGCTTGCAAGAAAACTGATGCGCAGCCTTTGCGAACGGCTAAAGATAGACGATGGGGAATATGAGATCGCCGCGATGCTTTCTCATATAGGTCTTTCAACCCTGCCATCTGATGTTTTTGATAAATACCGCACGAATAAGACTTTTAACAGAAAAGAACTACTCATGTTCAAAAGCCACCCTGCAATAGCGCAGAAGCTTATCGGCAATATTCCAAGACTCGAGGATATTGCCCAGGCGATAGGCTGTCAAACGATCGATTTTTCAAAAACTATCGTAATAAAAAATAAGCGTGTAGCTTCTATGGCGCGAATGCTTAAGTTGATCCTTGATTTTTTAGCAGCAGAAAAAAAACACGCCGGGAATGCACTGGATGCCCTTGCTGATTTACAATGGGAAAAAAGTAAATATGACCCTGAAATGCTAGAAGCTCTTGAAGTGGAGCTGATTAATGCAGGGAAAAATTTTATTATTCGAGAAATCTCTCCTCAGGATATTATGCCCGGAATGATCCTTGTTAATAATATTTTTGATGAACACAATAAGCTTTTAATACAGGAAGGAGTAGAGTTTACAGAGATATTAAAAATGAGGCTTATAAATTATTTAAAGATTGGCAGAAAGATATTAAAAATTAGGGTTCTTACACATATAGATCCCAAACAAAAATGAGTTAATCAAATGCAAAAGGAAAAAATAAACAAACCAGTAATTTTAGTTGTTGATGATCAGCCTCAAAACATAGAACTTCTCGAAGCATATCTTGTTCCACAGGGTTATGAAATTGTTAAGGCGGCAAACGGTGAAGAAG
>MEUM01000048.1:4258-5337 GCA_001771735.1 Caldifarciminota bacterium RBG_13_43_14
AAATCGATCTGATTCTGCTGGATGTAATGATGCCCGGTATGGATGGTTTTGAAGTTACCCGCAGGGTCAGGCAAGATAGTAACCATCGACTGCTTCCGATAATTTTAGTTACAGCATTGCGGGATACTGAAGACCGGGTAAAGGGAATTGAAGCCGGATGCGATGATTTCATTTCAAAGCCTTTTGATAAGATAGAGCTTCTCGCCAGGGTCCGTTCCCTGTTAAAGGTCAAGTCCTACAACGACTTGATGAATAATTATCAGAAAGAGTTGGAAGCTGAGGTAGCCAGAAGGACCGAGGAATTAAAGAATGCCTTTAAGATGATAAAAGCAGCTTCGCTTGACACGATTTACCGATTGTCCATTGCATCTGAGTATAAAGACGAGAATACCGGCGCGCATATCAAGCGAATGAGCCGTTATTCCGCTGCCGTTGCCAAATGCATGGGATTGGATGAAAGTGCTATTGAAACTATTCTTTATGCAGCACCTATGCACGATTTGGGTAAGATAGGTATACCTGACATGATACTTATGAAACCAGCCAAACTTGACTCGATGGAGTGGGAAATAATGAAGCAGCATACAATCATCGGTGCTAAAATCCTCAAAGGTTCGGACGCTGAATTTATCAAACTGGGAGAAACTATAGCTCAGTACCATCATGAGAAGTGGGATGGAAGCGGTTATCCAAATGGTCTTAAGGGTATGGATATACCAATCGCCGGCCGAATCGCTGCAATCGCAGATGTATTTGATGCCCTTACATCCAAACGACCATATAAGGAACCATTCTCTGTAGAGAAGTCTTTGGCCATTATCAGGGAAGGAAGGGAAAGCCACTTTGATCCGGATGTTGTGGATGCTTTCTTTGCCGTACAGGACGAGATACTTACTATCAAGAACCAATATGATGACGATAATCATCAGGCTTTTAATATTCCTGAACTGAAAGCTCTGCTTCAACAATACAACTTATTACGGAAACTTTAGTGTAAATTTTAAGATATTAATGACACAGTATGGTCTTTTGGCAAGGATGAAGTCGAGTAGACAGGAGGAACTTCCCCTCCGGCTCCT
>MEUM01000049.1 GCA_001771735.1 Caldifarciminota bacterium RBG_13_43_14
TTTGGTTTCTCCATAGATCTCATTAATTACTATTAACTCCTATTTGGCCAGGAGATCCTTGTCAAATGCTTTTGGATCACCTTCGATCCGCCAGATACGCATTTTATAACTGGTCCATGAATTGAGCAACTGATACATATCTTCGCTGATGTCTTTCAATTCATAATCCATAACCGTGACCGGATCATGCCTGAGCTTAACATTCTTTATTGATAGTCCGGGGAATTTACTCAAGAGCTTGGGCGTCAGGATCAGCAGATCGATCACGGTATTGCCAACGACGGTTTTGGTTATTTTCATCGGATAATAAAGGTATTTGGTTTTAAAACGATATTGTATCGCTTCGTTAGTAATAATTTCATCACCGATCTCAATAATATCAAATACATACCAGGCATAATCATCAGAAATATATTCACTGATCACGGTTTTCATTGTCGCCGAGATCGAAACCTTACCCACGCCAAGCGAATCAAGGTATTTATTGACCCAATCGACAAAGCTTTCGGCATTTAAAAGGTGTATCACCGAAATATCGTGGGAACCGATTTTCTCATGAAAAGTGACTTCACCGCCCGGGGTCTGCACTGACTCTCCATTGCCGTTCCTCTTCTCTAATAGGCGCATCTGCCTGTTTATTAAAGCGATCGCCTTGGTAAATGTTTCGGTATCGCCTTCCTTCACCTCTGGTTCTGATGGCAGCGGTAAAACTTCGAGCACCAGAGTTGATTCCGAGGCATAAATATCAGTAGTTAACAACAATATTTCCTCTTCCCCATTCCAGGCGATCATGGCGCGTTGATTGGGTTCGAAAATCTGGGCATTGGGATTGATCGGGATCATGCCGCGATTAGCGTGCAAAAATGCAACAATAAAAAATACTGCAACTATTGGTCTTATTTTGCTGGTTTTCATAATTCATTATAGCAAACATAGAATTATTGTCAATTGTTACACACCACGATTCAACGGACAACTGATTGGATGCAACGGATCACATAATATCCATGCAATCCGCAAATAATCCGTATGCATCATATCTTTTATCCGCGTAATCCTTCTCTGTTGACATCCATTTAAGAATAATTAAAATAAAAATTATCAAGGAGGATACCGATGGGTTTATGGCGCTGCACGGTCTGCGATTACATTTACGATCCAGACTCCGGTGATCCGGATAATGGCATCAGACCGGGTACAACCTTTGACGAGTTACCAGACGATTGGGTCTGTCCGGTTTGTGGCGCAGATAAGGAACAATTCGAGCCTTATACTGAAGAAGAAAATATCGAATAATTCCTTAGCTTAATCGCCAGATAAAGAAATAAAAAGGGTCGGTTACCCGACCCTTGAAAGAAGTTAGGTCTCGTTACTTAACTTCGATTTCGACATTCTTGGGTTGCATTGATTCCGGTTTTGGTATCTCAATATTCAAGAGACCGTCTTTATATTCGGCTTTGACTTTATCGGCTTCAACATCGGCGGGCAATGCGATCGAACGGCAGAATTGTCCATAATACCTTTCAACCCGATGATATGATGGTTCCTTGGTTTCTTTTTCCTGCTTCTTCTCGCCGCTGATCGTGAGATAACCATTTTTGACCGAAACTTTTATGTCTTCCTTTTTCATGCCCGGGATCTCAGCTTTGATCTTCAAATGTCCATTGATCTCGGCAATATCGATTGCTGGCATCCAGTAAGTTTCTTGTACATCAGGATCATGACCGAAAAATCTGTTCAAAAACCGGTCAAAATCACTTCGGTTACTTACTAAATCACTTAAAGGTTCCCATAAAGTTAGATTTCTATCATTCATGTTTGTCTCCTTTTCTACTATTATGACAATCAGCAAATAATAGCGTTTATTCAAATAATATTTTGCTGAACATACATTCAATTAGTTAACCTGACATCCAAATCCCCCTCTATCCCCCTTTTTTAAAGGGGGAAGAAAAAGGGGGATTATCAATATAAACAGCAGTAATATCCTAGATATGGCAGTCTATAAATTTACCTCTTGAATGATTATTATTTTTCAGTATAATTACCATTAAATTATGGAAAGGAGTCAATTATGAAACACCTATTAACTGCTGGTAAAATCCTCGCCTGTTTAGCCGTAATAGCCTTATTCATACACGGCTGCGCTACGATTTTTAAGGGCAGTAATGAGCAGGTATATGTCAACTCTGACCCGGCCGGTGCAAAGATATATGTTAACGGTGCATTAATGGGATCGACCCCGGTTATGCTTGAATTAAAATCGAGTAAAACGTACAATGTCGAATTCCGCATGGACGGTTATGAAAGCAAAACCTATACGCTTACCAATCATTTGGGTGCCGGCTGGGTAATCCTGGATGTGCTTTGCGGTCTTGTTCCTGTGGTCATAGACGCGGTCACTGGCGCCTGGTATGGTCTGGATCAGGATAATATCTATTTGCAGCTCGAAGCGAAATAAGCGAGGGCGTAATGAAGAGATTTCTAATTATTATTTTACTTGGTTTTATAATGCTGGTCAGCTTGAAAGCGTCTTGCGGTACGGTCAAACCCTTCGGTAAACCCCCGGTGCAAGCAATCAAGATCGAAGACTGGGTATATTACCATAATATGTCGATCACCTTTGACGGACGCCATTATTTCACGATCAACGGCGGGAATGAAAACAGCTGCGTTTTGAATGAATATGACCGCAACGGTGAATACATAGCTGATTATAATGTCTATCTTGATGGCCGGAGCATTCTTTATAATCCAAAAACCGATCTAATCTATGTGAAGATTTACGGAACTGACCTCTATGAGATCGATCTTGAATATGAAGATGCGGTTGCCTATCTCTATGATGTTTTCGCTGAAGATAATAGCTCACCCGCAATATCGCCCGATGGCAATTTTATATATGAGCTGACTGAAGGCAAGGTCCGTGTGATCGACTTTGAGACTGGCGATCTTGAACGTACAATAAAACTCGAAGACTGGTATGATGAACACGGCTACAAGTATACGATCGCAGCTTCTGAAGCCTATCTTTTTGTCTGGGGCTCGGAGGATGAGGTTCTGGTCTATGATCTGAACGGTAAATTCATTAATGAAATTAAGATGTCCAGATTAGGCTACAGTTTCTCCCTGAGCTATTGCAATAACATGCTATGGATATCAAAAGATGCGGACGGAGCCGCTGATGGCGAAAATGGTTACTGGTACGGATACCGGTTTTAATTGAAATTACTGTAACTATAATTTTATCCTTATGAATCCCCCTAATGCCTTTTCGATTTTGGTGGAGGGGGTTAGGGGAATTTTTCATTTTCCCCTTGACAAAAATAGATATTTTATTATAATTACCTGGTAAGTTACCTTGAATAAGGATAACCAAAAGTAGATATTATGACTAATAAAGAAGATGCAATTGCCAAAATGATGAAACTTGGTATTTCCGAAGGTGAAGCCAAAGTGTTTACGGCTATACTGGAATACGGACAGCTAAGTGCCATGGAAATTCATGAACGGACCAAAGTGCCCAGAAGCAAAGTCTATGAGATTACACAAAAAATGGTATTGCGGGGCATGTGCATTGAAAAATCTATCGGCAGCAAGAAAAAATATCAAGCCGTTGAGCCGGCCCGGGCATTTCAAAATATCATTAATGAATATGAAAATGAATTTGATGAGAGAAAACAATTGGCCGCTCAATTGGTAAAAGCTGCCGTCCCGGTATATCAGGAAAGTATTAAAAATACAGCCGGTACGGAGTATGTTGAGATCATCCGCGATCTTCAGTCAATACATGAATGCTATGTCGGTCTGGTCAAGATCACAAAACGCGAGATCATAAGCTTTGTAAAACCACCCTACTCCACCCAGCGCCGCCGGGATAAATTAAATGAACAGGAAAGCGCTGAATTTGAAGTTTTAAAAAAGGGCGTAATTGTTCGTACATTATATGAAATCCCGGATCCCAATGAGTTCGAGATCAATTATACACATATCCATAAATGCGTTATGGCGGGTGAACGGGCTCGGGTGATCGAAAAACTGCCGATCAAAATGTATGTTTTCGATAATCATTATGTATTAATGGCCCTTGCTAATATTCACACGACAACATCGCCCTTGACCATGCTGGTCGTCGAACACCCAGCGCTCGCCCTGGCCTCGCAGATCCTTTTCAATCATCTCTGGGAACATGCCTACGATTATCAAATTTTAAGAAGTTTGAACAAAAAACCGAAAAAAAAGTAAAATGTTAACTTGATCTTTATATAACTCTCCTATCACCTCGACCTTAGAGGGGGCAAGACCAAAGCCCCCTCTATATTTTTATGGGTTATTGAAAAATAGCCGGATCCGGTTAAAATTCGCCACATGATCAAAGAGATCCAATCGAAATCCCTGCTGCGCAAACATAACAAAGTCGATTCATGGTTCCTCGCTCGATATGGTATGAATTTATACCGGGGCTGTCAGCATAATTGCGCATACTGCGATGGACGTGCCGAGGGATATTATGTTGACGGCGAATTCGGTGAGGACATTGCGGTGAAAGTAAATGCACCTTCATTATTAAGGCGTGAACTTGACCCGCGCCGGAAGCGCGTTCCTTTGAAAAAAGGATTTATCATGCTGGGCGGCGGAGTCGGCGACAGCTATCAACCGGCGGAATTGAAATATAAATTAACTCAACAGATACTCGAAATACTCTTTGCTGAGAATTGGCCGGTGCATATCCTCACAAAATCTACTGCGGTCAAACGCGATCTCGATATTATCAAGAAAATCAATGAAAAAACCAGGGCAATCGTGAGCTTCAGCCTATCCTCGGTTGACGATCATCTGTGTACGATCTTTGAACCGGGTGTTCCTACCGCCACCGCACGGTTGGAGACAATTTCATTTTTTAAAGATAACGGTATCGCCTGCGGAATATATTTGATGCCGGTAATCCCTTTTATTTCCGATACACCGGATATGATATCCGCGGTAATGCAAAAAGCCCGTGATCATAAAGTAGACTTCTTAGTTTTTGGTGGCATGACGATTAAACCGGGACGTCAAAGGGAACATTATATGAAAATCTTGAATAATACCTTTCCGGAATTAGTTGATAAATATGAAAAGTTGTACTTGAACGATAAATGGGGTTCGGCGGCCGGTGATTATTATATTCGTATCCATCAACTTTTTTCAAGTTTAGTTTTAGAATTCAAGATCCCCCCGCGCATGCCGCAGCCGCTTTTCCAAAACTTTTTGGCTCAAGATGATCAGGTGATAGTTATCCTTGAACATATTGATTATCTTTTAAAATTACAGGGAATAAAATCAAATTATGGCTACGCAGCGTATCAGCTTTTAAAACTGGCCGAACCATTGACCTCGATCAAACATCGATTAAACCGCATAAAAGGGGTCGGTGATAAAATCGCCCGTGTGATAAATGAGATTCTGGAAACCGGCACGGCATCCCTTTATCAGGACCTGATCAGTAAATATACATCAACGGTGTAAATTAACTTAGAGCATAGTACTCTTAATATTCTTTTCTGGTCTCATCAAAAACTGCTGATCCGGCTTCAGTCATCTTGCCTTGCTTTATCATCCGTTTCATCCGATCGACATTTATCTTTGACCATACGCTTCGGCGGTTGCGTGGGGTGAATTTCTGCGCATATTTCTCTGTATCGATCGTTTTCACTATGCTGTCGATCCAGCCAAAACACAGGGCTTCTTCAACTGCATCATCATAGGGAATTCTTTTTTTACCGCTATTCTTTTTGTAATATATTAACCAAATCTCTTTCTTTTTATTATGGTTCTTGATCAACCATTTGCGCCAGGCGTTTCGGTCTGCCACATACAGGGTTTCACCGATTTTCATGGCTGATTTGCTTTATTCTTTTCAATATAATCTTCAACCAGTTCCTCGAGAATTTCCAGTGGCACCTGACCATAGCTCAAAACCACCGTATGGAACTTTTTTATGTCGAACCGGTCACCCAATTCCATTTTTGCCTTTTCCCTGAGCTTAATGATCTTCAGTTCGCCGATCTTATAGGCACATGCCTGTCCGGGCCAAACAATATAGCGGTCTAATTCACCAAACCATGCCCAGCCTGTATTTTCCAGCATATATTGATACGCCTCATCCCGACTCCATTTCTTGTAATGAATACCGGTATCTAAAACCAGACGTACTGCCCGGAATAATTCGGAACGTAAATAACCGATCATGCTGTAAGTATCACTGTAGAAACCATATTCCTTGGCTATTTTTTCGGCGTATAATGCCCAGCCTTCAATATAACCGGTGAAGAATAATAGAGCTTTGAACAAATTCCGTCCGCCTATTTCCTGTTCCAGCGCGATCTGGAAATGATGTCCAGGTATTGCCTCATGATAGGCCAGGGCTTTCATTCCTGCTTTTTGATGCTGATACGAAAGATTCGCATAGAAAATGCCGCCGGTTGAGCCATCGAGCTTTGCCGGTTGATAATAGGTCCCGGCCGTAGCGGCTTTGAAATCCGGCACCGCAATGACTGCCACTGGCGTCCTGGGTTTGATCTCAAAAAACTCATCTAATCGCATTTCCATTGTATCGATTATCGCCTGATATCCGGTCAATGTCTGTTTCTGACCGATCTCGGTCGGTGGATAGAAGAACCTTGCATCATTGCGGTCACTGGTCAATTCCTGATAGGCATTCATATACTCGGTAAAGGCACTGCCCGCCAGGCCTAATATCTTAAAATACTCGATCATTTCATCCTGAATACGTTTTACCTCCTGCAGTCCAAGCTGATGTATCTCATCGGGCGACATGTTTGTGGTCGTATTCACTCTCAGACAATAACGGTAATACTCATCACCATCCGGGAATTTCCAAACCCCGGCCCTTACGTCCGCTCTTGGCCGCATACTGTCCAGATAATCATACATGCGCTGATAAGCAGGATAAACTGAATTCTCTATTATTCCCAGCGCTTCCTGATCAAGCGCTCTTATCTCTTCGGCCTTGATTTTTTTCAATTGCCTAAGCCGCTCAATAAACGATATATATAAAATATTCTCTTCAACCGGTACCTTTAAATAATCACTGATAACATTTCTATAGCTTGTGATCAAAAATGAAGCCTCCATTATGCCTTCTTGTTCGCGAGACCCAAGCTGAACGATCAATTCGTCGATCCGATCATTAAATTGTTTTAAACGTTCAATATAATCTTTTGCATCCTTATTATTTTTGATCTGATGATGTTCGGTTAACAATGTAGTTAGTTTATTATGAAAACCGAACATCGGGTTGACGATCGCGGGATAATGACGAAATTTATCACCGGCGATCGCGTTTTCAATAAACCACAAAAGTACCCTTTTATTGATTTGTTGCGATCCGGTGATCGTTTTGTCATCAAATTTTAAAAGCCAATCGCGGTATTTTGTGAAAAATGCGTGTTCCAGATCATAACCCTTGACCGACACATCATCCAGCATATCATTCCTCACCGGGATATTGAACTCGGGCGGTAAACCAAGCTCGGTCCCGCTCTCCGGTCTTATTTTAATCCAATCACGTACAAAGCTATCGAACAGCTCATTGATATCCGCCGGCATAATATCATCAGTGATGCCCAAGGTAATAATCAATGGTATCAATAAAATTACGTGCCTGGCTCTTAGCTTCATAATACCTCCTCATTCGCTCACATTATACATTTCCCCAGTGAAAAAAAAGTGAAAAATTATAGTTAAAATAGCTTTTCATGTCAAGCTACCATGTGTAAAAGTTCACAATCCCAGACTGTCCGCAAATGTGAACTTTTGAAAGAGGTATTGATTTTTTTGAGTATATGATTATTATCACTTAACAGGGAGTGTGTTATGGTGTGGAAACCTCGCTTGCGGGGAGAAAATTTATATCATCATATCTATGCATGGGGCAATGATCATCACCCAGTACTAAAAGAACATATGCATTATGAAGAATATTTGCGTTTACTGGAACAATTCACTTGTGATTACAGTATTGAAGTCATTGCCTATGCATTAATGAAAACGCATGTACACTTATTCATTTATGATATCTACAATAATATTTCTATGTTCATGCAAAAATTACATGGTGAATATGCACAGTATTACAATCGATCAACACAGCGTATCGGGCATGTTTTTGGCGAACGTTATAATAATAAGATCGTACTCACTAACCTCTACGGCAAATGGCTTTCAAGATATATACACCGCCAAGCGGTTGAAGCTAAACTAGTTAATGATCCTCAACAACACAAATGGACAAGCTATCATGCCTATATTGGTAAAAAGAAAATTAAATTCTTAAAACCCGAGATAATATTATCTCAATTTGGAGCGCCCAGTGAACAATTTAAATATTACCGACAATTTGTTCTAAACGAAGAGAATGGTCCGGTAGACTGGGAAAATCCAAAGTTGAAAATAATTAATACATCAATGATAATCGATCACTTATGCGAAGAATTAAAGATCAACAGAAAAAACCTTCTTGATCCTCATGGATACACGGAAAGAAAACAACGGCATGAAGCAGTTAAATTACTAGTTAATGAATACGGTTTAAAAAGGTATGAAATTTGTAACATATTTGGATTATCATATAGGATGACATTAAAAATATTGTGTAACTAAATAACTAAAAGTTCACAATCCCGGACTGTCCGCAAATGTGAACTTTTATAATCTGGCACCCGTTACCAATTTCTATTACCTGCATCATCTTTGATGATGCACGCGCCTGGAGGGAATTGAACCCCCAGCCTGCGGGTTCGAAGCCCGCCGCTCTATCCGTTTGAGCTACAGGCGCTTATACGGTTTGTAGATAACCGTAAACAGAAAACAGGTCACAGCTAGCAGTTTCCATTTAACAGGAACCAGTATATAGTTACATAAAATCTGCAAGCTATTACTTAAGATAAATATATATATAAACTGTAGTTTTTCAATAGGTTTACGCAAAAGCTCCTGATCCAGGATAGCCCGCAAATAGGAACGAAGACTGCTTCTCCGCCATTAATAGCAAACCTGAAGGTTTGCCCTACGTACCGTCTTCTGCAATCCCCCTCACTCTACCCCTGTCCGCCTCCGGCTGAGGGGGAGAGGAAAAAGGAGAAGGGGTTTCAGTTATCTATTATC
>MEUM01000050.1:0-3698 GCA_001771735.1 Caldifarciminota bacterium RBG_13_43_14
GTTTTCAAGAATACGCCGAAATAGCTTCCGCTCCAGCCCGAACGGTTTCCGCCGCCGGCAGCAAAACCAATCAGGGGATCAGGAAAATCAACGGCATATAGCCCATAAGGTCCATTTGATACGGACGGCGCCGCGATTTCGGTCCAGTTATTGCCGCCATCGGTTGTATTAAGGAATACGCCCGGTGAGGTACTATCTTTATATCCGCATACCCAGCCATTTATGTTGTCGATAAAATGGACACCCCACAACTGAAGGGGTGCATTTGACAGCTGGGCAGTCCAGTTTGTACCGGCATCGGTCGTATGCAGGATGAGGCCGTTCGTGCCCTGGCCGGTGATCGTATCATAATCGCCGCCGACGATCCAGCCTTCACTGGGATTCACAAAATAGATGCTCTTTAATGAACTCTGAACAGGCGCAGTTTGAATTGTCCAGGCCGCGCCGCCATTCGCGGTATATCGAATATCACTATTTGGTCCGGCAAGCCAGCCGTTGTTCAGATCGATAAAAAAAACATCATCCCAAAAAAGGTTCAAGAAACTCATGGTTAGACCGTAGTTTAATGTCCAGGTGTTTCCAGCATCAGTTGTTTTATATAATGCGCCGCAGGGAAACAAACTCATGAGAATGCCCATTGCCGTCATGTAACCGGCATTCTGATCCGGAAACTGCAAGGCAAAACAGAACATTGCTTGTTCTATTGTCCAGGGATTTGTTTCCTGCCAGGTCTCGCCGCCATTAGTTGTCTTGTACAAGATTACCCCAACATTATCGCGAACTCCGCACAACATTCCGACCATGGAATCGAGAGCGGCTGCGTCCATGAAACCGTTATCAGTAGTTTCATAATGCCTGGTCTCCCAGTGCGCGGCGGCACTGAGGACGGTTATCGTAACACAAAGCAGAATAAAAATTCTCATCCTAACCTCCTCCCTTGAAAACATTATCAACATAATTGTCGGGCGGCAGTAAATAACTGTTTCAAAATTATCACCGCAGTCCTTTCTGACAAGTTCGAACCGCCTGGCTATATATTATGTGTATGTGTGTAACATTATGTAGTTGATTGTATTAATAAGAGCCTAAATTACAGGTATTAATGGCGGTTAATGATGATCATTGACATTTTATTGCAAACTGTATATAATTTTCCGCAAATGTATAATAAAGGTTCATCAATACGTCAAGAAGTTGTTGAATCCTACTTTAACAACAACGGTTCATTAAGAAAAACGGCAAGAGAATATGGTCTGCATTATCAAACCGTTTACAAATGGGTGAAACTCAGCCGTAAGAAAGGCATTGCCGGTCTTCTGTCCACCTATCAGAATCCCTGGAACAGAATCGACCGGATATTGGAAGAGCATATTGTGCTGATAAAAGAGAAGTATCCGGGGATAATTTTGAAGATGGCAAGACAAATACTCGCCCAGGACAATATAGAAATATCACTGAAAGGCATTATGTCGGTATGGAAACGGTACGGGTATGCCGGTTATAACAAGAAAAATTATTGCAATGAATTCATTGAATATGTAAACTGGTCTCAAGAGGCAAAAAATAGTTATCGGCAGGCAAAAAACCTGTTTGCTGCCGGCAATATCAAAGAATCGGCAGCGATCCTAAATACCATACCGGTGTTGCCGAAAAACTCCCTGATTACGGAAATCCCGGACAATATGCTCAGCCTGCGCCGCCGAATTGAAAAGGCTTCTGTTCTATTTGGCGTGATGTCGCTGCCGGATTACCTGGCTTTAGTGCAAGCATTGTATAGGGAATGTGTGAAGCAGCATCTGCATCACTCGGCATTGAGAATTGGCCTGTTGGAAATCGCTACGTTGGCATGGAGCGGAAAAATAAACGAACAATTGATAAGAATCGCCGAATTGAAAAAGTTTTTTCATCTTTATCCGGGCATGCGGCCGGAAAGAAGAACCGGCTTGCTTTTCGAACCTTATTTTACCCTGCTGATTGGCGAAGCCATGGCCTATGCGCACAATTTAGAAATAAGAAAAGGAAACAAGATAGCCAACCAGTGCGCCCGGCTTTTGAAAACACATGACAATATATCGCCTGGTTTTATGACGGATCTGGGGATACTATATTCAAACCTTGAGGAGTACGCCAAGGCGGAATTCTGGTTCAATCGGGCGTCACAAGAGTTGAATGAGGACAAGCGGAAGAACGTGAACCTTTATCGGGCATATCAAATCGGTTTTGCAAAATGCGATCTGGTTAAAGGATATGCCTTGCTGCGAAAAAGCACGGCGATCGATTGGGTTCATAATCTCTGGAGGATGCGTCTGCGTTCTCTGTTTGCGCTCGTCCAGGGCAATCCGTCAAAATCCATTAGCCTTGCCACCGAGTGTCTAACATTGTCTAAGAAGAGCGAACTGCGCCGGGATATATTCAATACATTTTTGACGATCGCATGTGCCTACAGCAGTTTGGGTGAAAAGAAGAAAGCACGGCTTATGCTCGGTCGCCTTCTTCCTCATCTTACTAAGACAAAACTGATAAAACAGATTTCCCTGACTAAACTTTTGCTTCGGGATAATCTCGAGATCTCCAAAGAAATGAGGTCAATACCTTCAATCAGATTGTTGCAGCTCATCAAGGAACATAAATATCTGAAAAGTTTGCATTACGCCAGAAAACGAGGTATTTTAGGTTATTTTTACCGCTTCGTGCTTTTTTTTCCGGGGATAGTTCATACGGCAATTGAACACGGCGAGTCCCTCAGTATTCCCAAATCCATACTGAGATTACCCGTATTTAACAGTAGCCTTGTTGTTTGTGATGTCAAGTTTCTTGGTAATACGATTTTTCATAGGAATCGGAAATACGTGAAGCTTGAATTTTCTCCTAAAGAAACCGCCTTCTTGATTCATCTGGCATTAAAGAGCGGAGAACCGGCAAAAAGAATTGGTTTGCATGAAGTGTATGATAATTTTTGGCCAGGGAGGGTAAACCCGGCAAGAAATTTGTCGCACATGCTGGTCAGGATCAAAAAAGGACTCAAGATACCTCCGCACCTGATCGAGATATCCCGCCGCGGCGGTGAATCGGTTTTGATAAACCGCGGCCTTCATTTAATCACCGATTACAACGAATTTGAACAGACCCTCGCCGCCGCCCTTGCTTTTGAACGCGCCGGCGAATGGAAATTTGCCCGAAAAGAACACCGGCGTGCCTTCAGACTGTTCCGCGGCGAGCCGTTCAGAAAGATGTACGATCCTTGGTCCGAGCAGATGCGTTTGGTGATATTGAGTAAATTGGAAACCGGCGCACTGCATTTTGTTGAGAGTTGTCGTGGATATAAGGACCGAAGGGACGCAGAGAAAATCCTGAAAAGAATTTCCGAAGTTGTTCCTGCATTCAGGGTCATGCAACCAACATTCGAAATAAGAGAATAGTGAATAGAATGCAGTATGCACCGGGTAATCAACCGGTCGTTCAGGGATAGCCTCCAGTTTCGAGCCGGCCCCTGAGTCTATCGAAGGGGTTTGACCCCGCTTTGATGCTGACCCCAAATCCGTCCCAGTAATGAATGGATAACCGTTGACGCGCTTTACGTTTTAAGAGGAGCCGGCAGGCTGTAAATAAGGATTACGGCGCTTTTCCTCGTCGATGGTCGTTGCCGGGCCATGGCCGGTATAGACAATTGTATTTTCCGGCAATTTAAGCAGTTTCTT
>MEUM01000050.1:3719-6280 GCA_001771735.1 Caldifarciminota bacterium RBG_13_43_14
GTAAGATCCGCCGGCCAAGTCGGTCCGGCCGATTGAGGAGTTGAAAAGCGTATCGCCGCTGAACAGAACATTTTCTTTTTCAACATACAGACATATACCGCCCGGACTGTGTCCGGGCGTATGAATTACCTTGAACTGTGTTTCGCCGAGATCGATCACATCATCATGATCAAGCTCTTTATCGGCCGGAGGTGCGGTAAGCGCCGGAGCATCCAGTTCGTGTATCAGTATTTTAGCGCCGGTAGCGTGCTTGAGCATCGCATTGCCGCCGGTATGATCGAAATGATTGTGCGTGTTGACAATATATTTCAGTTTCAGGTTGTGTTTGTTGATCTCATTGAACAATTGTTCTTTTTCTTCTTCGGATCTGATATCAGGATCGATCACCAGCGCGTCTAAAGTCTTTTCGCAAGCGACCAGATAGCAATTAGTCTCAATCGGTCCGAAAATAAAATGTTTTATCAACATGATTTACTTAAAATTCAAACACCAAACCGGTAAGCAGATAATTGACCCAGGTAAAGCTGTACACCGCTTCGACGTCTGAGCCGCCTTCGAGCACTCGATAACCGGCCTTGAACGTGATCGGATTGCTGATCCTGACTTGAAGCGTGACCGATATATCCTCGGCGCGTCCCTGGGGCGCAGCTAATGCATCGCCTTCCAAAAGCAGGGAAAAAGGACCGGCAAAGTTCCACCAGGTGCTGAACCTTATGATCGGAACGAATCCGAGATCGGTTTTTTCCGAAAAGCGACTTGAATCCTCGATGCTGATCGCGGCATCGCGTATCTTGGCCGTCGCACCCAATCCCAATTTCAGGCGTTCGCCCAGCGGCCAGTAATACTGATACGATAATCGGTAAGAGTTGAACTTGTAAACCGTCCTCAGCTCAGCGTTCGACGGAAAAGTAACGCCCTCGAAGACAACATCGCGGTCAACACTGCCCGATGCTTTCAGGGTTAAAGGCGCGACCAGCACCGACAGTGAATGGCGGTTATTAATGAAGTAAGTAAAACGGCCGCGGATGAACCACGCCGGATCGGTGGTTAATTCGTCCGTGAACGATATCAGCGTGCCCGTGCTTTTTGGTATTTGTATATCACTGTAACTCACGAGCATGGCTCCGGATTCTGTATCCAATTCGAAGCGCGAACTGAAACTTGCAGACAAAAACAATACTGAACTAATAAGCAGTCTTTTCATAATGTCACCTCGGACAAGTATTGTAAATAACACTAATGATGTCAAGAATGCAGATATACATGAATCTCTTCATATTGTCATTCAGAATGAACGCGCCTGCTCACCAACGGTTCTTTGTAAAAAACAAATTCAGCGTGCGGTTCCTCGAATCCCTTATCCAGGCCCTTTTTCATCACCGACACGAACAAAGTTTCCAGATGATCTTTAACTTTGTTTTCCATATCTTGTTTGGCGATCGATTTCTTCTCTTTTTTGCTGATTTTCAGGTCCAGCAGGGCCCGCTCTTCGGACATGCATGGGGCAAGGAATGGGGTCATAACTTTAAAAAAGGTTCTGAGATTTGATTGCGCGACCGGAGTCGTATAACATACCACGAGTACGAATAGGTGACCCCAAATCTGTTCCCTTAACTCATCGATTAACTATTTGTTCAATTTCAGCCTTTAAGAACGGAAGATCTTTCTGAACGGTATCCCACACAGCGTCGATATCAACACCCAGGTAATCATGACTCAGTTTATTGCGCATTCCGACAATATCCTTCCATGGAATTTGACTATTTTTGTTCTTCAATTCCTCCGACAAACGGCGTGCCGCCTCACCAATGATCTCGATCTGCCGGATTATACCGTCCTGTATCAAATGATTCTTGATAAAATAATCATAGTTTATTTCTTTACTATATTCTTGTATTCTTTCAATAGCATCCAGAATATGTTTTAAATATACTGAATCGTCCTTTATCATTGATGGATTATCTGCATTTCTCGTTTTATTTGATCGATCAAATAAGGACTTATTGATTTTTCAGTCAAAAGGTCTACCGGTATCCCCAAACTTTCTGAAACAACCCGTTCGATCCGAACCAGATCGAGCAGACTCTTTCTTTCTTTAAAGGCAACAAGAATATCAAGATCGCTTCCCGGTTTTTCTTCACCGCGCGCATATGAACCGAAAATCGCGATCCGGTAAGCACCTTCTTTCAATAGAATCGCCTTGATTTTATTGTTCATGTCGATTATCATCATATACTGCATTTTACCGATAATATTGACGCATGTCAATACAGCCATTGACAACATGGTCGCCAAATTAATGATACCTCTGAGTAGGCAATATTTCTATAAGGGCAAGAAATGGGGGTCAGATATTCATACGATTTTCCTAAGACAATTATTGCCATTATGATGGCGATGTCAAGAAATCAACATTGTGACTTGTGAAGATTTGACCCCAATCCGTTTCCGAACACTTTTAACGTTACTTATTTTCTTTTTACGCTTTTGACAACGCAATATCTTCTAATACTACCCTGCGAAATACCTCCAAGTCACCGAAGCGTTTACGTGCGTCAAGT
>MEUM01000050.1:6311-12418 GCA_001771735.1 Caldifarciminota bacterium RBG_13_43_14
CATAATCCACAGCAATACCCTCGGCAAGATGTTGCGTTGTTACAGCGGGGAGAAATGGGGTCAGCCCTCCACTTTCGACACTAATTGACAAGGCAGGCAAAATCAATATACTCGCGTATGGCACGTCCGTATCGTTTGCAGGCAGAGAACTGCTTGTACCACATCATGAGCCGAGGTGATGACCGCAAGAGGACCTACACCGGCTTGACCGATTATCATAAGTTCATGTGTTCTTTATCGAATCCTGAAACAAGCAGATACTCCAATTGAGGATAAAAAATCAATTCTGGCAGCAGTATGAAAACTATTGACAATTTCAATAGGATGGTTCCCGTATCCTCTTCCTCTATGCTTTTAAATTCTTACTTAATAATGAATTATATGATTGTTTTTACGAACGTCAACAGGGTGTTGGAAATGTAGGATTGCAAGACCTGACCCCACAGGTTGAAAGTCAATGTCTCTCGGCTTGCGGTCAGCGCGCAAACCGAAATATTTTCGCTGCGTCTAGTGTAAATTGCTTTTTTATCTCGCACTATACAGTGCTCAAATCATCATACTGGTTATTGACTTGAGTATGTACGAAATTATAATAATGATATGGATAAATTTGTCTCGGTGCTCGGGATCGCCGGTATCATTCTTCTTATTATCGGCATTGCTATTATCATTTCGTCCCTGGTCCGGGTATTCAAAAAACGCATATCAATAAAGAACTTCATTACTTCTTTCTTGATCTTCCTTATTCTGTGTGGCTTCGGCCTTGCCTTCACGTCCATCGCTTTATTCCTGTACACTTTTTCCAGGTTTGCCCATGAAGAAAGGATCGGCTACGTGTATGCCGAAGCGCGCGGCGATAATATCCTGGTCAATTTTGTCAACGAAAGAAATGACCAGAATCACGTTTTCAATCTGATTGGCGAGCAGTGGATGATCGAGGGCTATGTCTTGCGGTGGAACAAAAGCCTCAGATGGCTCGGGGCTGGATCATACCTGTGTATCACCAGGTTCACCGGACGTGACCCCGCTCATTCGGACCGGTCAAGCGCTTACCAGATCGCGCCCGAGGGCGACTGGTGGCGATTTTTGCTGAAACACTGCGAGAAAATTCCCTTTGTCGATGCCGCGTACGGGATCGCTGCGTTCCAGTATCCGAATAAGGACATGTTTCATATTTATGTGAATGACACGGGATTCATCATTAAGAAAAGCAAGTGGGAATTCTAGTCAATGGATATTTGTGTTTTATTGCTAAAATAGAAAGGAGGCATCATGATGCTTAATTTTTTCGGCTGGTCTGCCCTGTTCAGCGCTTTCTTATTTGGTATGGGCGGCGGAGCAAAAACACCGTTATTGGATGATGCAGAAATGGAGACCGCGGTTAAAGCCAATAATCAGTTTGGTTTTGAACTCTATAGAAAGTTGTGCGAGCAGGAAGCGGATAATGTATTTATCTCGCCGTTCAGCATTTCAATGGCAATGGCTATGCTTTTTGAGGGAGCGCGGGACTGGACCGCGGGCGAGATGTTTGATGTGTTCCGTTTCCCTGATGATGTCGGCATCAGACAAGGAGCCTTTCGGTCGTTGTACCAGCGGATCAACAAGAAAGATGCAAAATATCAGCTGAATACGGCAAATGCCTTATGGATTCAAAAAGATTTTTCTGTTTTGCCGGAATATCTCAAGACGATAAAAGATTATTACTTTGGTTATGCCGCGAATGTCGATTTTGCGCGCGCGGCCGAACAGGCCCGTCTGCGTATCAATAGCTGGGTGGAGGAAAAAACCAACAATAAGATAAGGGATCTATTCCCGCCTGGATCGCTGAATTCTGATTCAAGGCTTGTCATTACCAACGCTATCTATTTCAAAGGAAACTGGATAAAACAATTTGACAAGGCATTGACCGAGGAAGATGAATTCAGGGTGAACGCGGAACAGACAATAAGAGTGCCGATGATGCGGCGGACGGATGCTGATGCAGTGTTCAACTATGCAAAAGCCGAAGGGCTGGAACTGCTTGAAATGCCCTATGAAGGCGATGATCTGTCAATGATTATCCTCCTGCCGGAAATGGATGATCTCAAGTCGGTTGAGAATTCCCTGACTCCGGAAAAGCTCAGTGAATGGAAGAGTTTGCTTGAAATGCGGCGCGTGGATGTCTATATCCCGAAGTTCACTTTCAAGACAATGTATTTGCTCAATGAACAGCTCATGGCAATGGGCATGCCCAATGCTTTTGCCCCGCACGCTGACTTCTCGGGAATAGACGGTTCGAAAGACCTTTTTATCCAGACCGTGGTCCATCAGGCTTATGTTGATGTAAATGAAGAGGGAACCGAGGCGGCGGCGGCAACCGGCATCGCGGTCGGAATTACTTCGGTCGCGCCCGCGATCCCGGAATTCCGCGCTGATCATCCTTTCATATTCTTGATACAGGAAAGGCAGAGCGGCAATATTCTTTTTCTCGGCCGGGTGGTTAAACCAATAGATTGACTTGTCGGCCTGCGATCTTATAATTAAATATGGATAAATTTATATCCGTGCTCGGTATCGCCGGCATCGTTCTCCTCGTGATCGGAATTGCTGTTGTCATTTCATCACTGGTCCGTGTATTCAAAAAGCGCATATCAGCGAAGAGCTTTATCGCCTCATTTTTGATCTTCCTTATTTTGTGCGGTTTCGGTCTTGCCTTCACGTCCATTGCTTTGTTTCTGTATACTTTTTCCAGATTCTCGCATGAAGAAATGATCGGGTACGTGTATGCCGAGGCGCATGATAATACTATACTCATGAACTTCGTCAATGAAAAAAAAGACCAGAATCACGTATTCAACCTCAACGGTGATCAATGGATGATCGAGGGCTATATTTTAAGATGGAACAGATCTCTCAGATGGCTTGGCGCCGGATCGTATTTGTGCATCACCAGGTTTACCGGCTGCGACACCGCGCATTCGGACCGGTCAAGCGTTTACCAGATTGCGCCGGAAAGCGGCCTCTGGCGTTTCCTGCTGAAGAACTGCGAGAAAATCCCTTTTGTTGATGCCGCCTACGGCGTCACTGCGTTCCAGTGTCCGGATAAGGACATGTTCCATATTTATGTGAATGACACCGGATTTATCATCAAAAAAAGTAAATGGGAATTTTAATCGGCCAAATCCCCAGTACGAAATTTCAAAAGTGAAAAAGTGGGCACCTGCCCCCAGGCTATTTTCTTTTAGTTAGTTTTCTTTCTACAAAACCGAGTATTCTCAACACGATGAGCACCGAAAGTGTAGCCAGTGTCGTCAAGAAGTAGTAACCCGCACCGACTGCCAGCCTGATAATATACGTTTTCACGTCCATGGATGATGATACTGCTATGTACAGGCATTGTCAATAATATAGAATGTTACAGGGTAATCTTTATCTCGTTACTCGCTGTGATCGAATCCTTTATGCTTTATTTGCCAAATACAACAAAAAAATGGGAGGATCGCCGCTATGCAATCTTCTAAAAGAATTTACACAGAGAGCTCTGAAAAAGTATTTTCGCTTGTCATTGCGAGCCCGAAGGGCGCGGCAATCTTATTATATTACGAACAATTCTGAGATTGCTTCGGTCGTTTCACTCCCTCGCAATGACTTTTTCAGAGACCTCACACACAATTATTGACAGTGCCCATTGTTTCAGTTTCTTGACACATCCTGATTTTATACTATACTTTAATAATATAGAATTGTAGAATGGTAAATTGATCTAAAAAATTGGAGAAAAAGCTGAATATTTATAAGAAAAAGGAATCATGACAGAGAGCTATCACACACCAGGACTCGATATTGAAAAAATAGTTACCTATGCGGTCACAGCCGCAGAAGCGTTCTTGCACAAAAATCAGGAAGAAACCGATCGAATTACCAAGGCAGTGTTTGAAGCCGGGTTCAATAATCGTCATTATCTTGCCAAACTTGCCTACCAAGAAACCAAGTTAGGTAAATGGGAAGACAAGATCATCAAAAACGTTATCGCCACTCGTTTTGTATATGACGATATCAAAGATGAAAGGACAGTTGGTGTCGTAGCAGTAGACGAGAAGCATGGTATTGTTGAGGTTGCGCGACCAGTTGGACCGATCTTTGCAGTCACACCGATCACCAACCCAACCTCAACCGTTCTCTTTAAAATCCTCATTGCCATGAAGTCCAGAAATCCCATTATTATCCGGCCGCATGGCTCAGCAAAAAAGTGTTCGGTTGAGGCCTGCCGCATTCTCTACGAAGCAGCACTTAATGCCGGTGCTCCTGAGAACTGCATACAGTGGATTAAGACATCAACAAAGGAAGAAGTCATGAGATTGATGGAGCATAAGGATATTTCTCTTATTCTCGCCACTGGTTCGGTAGACCTCGTAAGGGCTGCTTACCGATCTGGCAATCCGGCGATTGGTATAGGTCCGGGGAACGTACCGGTATATATCGGCAGATCTGCGGATGTACCTTTTGCGGTTGACCAAATTCTTCTCTCTAAAACATTTGATAATGGAACAATCTGTGCCAGCGAGCAAGCCATTGTTGCCAACAAAGACAATGCCGATGAGGTAATCCGTGAATTTAAAAAGCAGAAAGCCTATTTTTTATCCAAGGAGGAAATCAAACTGCTCGAGCCGGTTGCGTTCGACGTGCCTAAACGGGTCATGAAAGTCGAGGTTATTGGTCAACCAGCAACAAAAATTGCAGAGATGGCGGGCATAAAAATCCCGGCTGACACAACCATTCTCATCGCGCCCCTTGAAGAGATCGGTATTCAATCTCCTCTATCATTAGAGATTCTAGCGCCGATCCTGGCTTTTTATGTGGCGGATGATTTTGAGAGTGCTATCGAGTTGTGTCGTCGCATTAATCAGCATGGTGGATTGGGGCATACAGCCAGCATTTTTTCAAGACGCGAGGATATGATCGCATATTTCACGTCGGTTATGAACGCCGGCCGAATACTCGTTAATACCCCGGCTTCATACGGTGCATTAGGAGGTACTTACAATAAGCTCAAACCGTCGTTGATGCTTGCCTGTGGCACTGGCGGTAAGAACATCACAACCGACAATATTTCTGTTCGGCATCTGTTGAATATCCACCGCATTGCCCGACGTAAAGTATGTCCGTATATTGAGAATAACTTTATTCAAAACTATCTTAACGAGCACCTTGATGCTGCAAAAATCAATGAAATGCTACGCTAATGTAATAAATCGTTTTCCAGTTTATTCAATAGCAACTGGCGCATCTGCTCTGACCACGGAACATAGATTTTTTCAAATGGCTTACCAGCCATCAGTTTATGCATCCGGTATTATGGTTTTCCTTCCAGAGTCGGCCACGCCTTGCTTCCTATGCTTTCACAGATTTCCCGAGCCATCGGCAATGATTCTTTTGCCTTGTGTTCTTTGCCCATGCGCTCTGCTCTTTGCCATAGTAATAATAAGCCTTTAAGATCTCAAAAGGCAGCTCCAGTTCCAGGGCCAACTTGTTCCCATTTCCACCCTGTGCGGAATTGGAAATTTTTCAAAATATTTACCCTGGAATGGGAAAAATAGGTGGCAGGTCTTGACATTAGACATTCATATTAAAAAACCGAATTGCCCGGGATAAAAAGCACCGATACCGTCTTTGCACTCCACAATAGGATTAGAGATAGGCATAAGTAGTTCCCGACTCACTCTGTTCGCCCGAACCGTAATTCGCAGAGTAAACTCTGCCACTACATGTTGTTTTTTTTGCTCCTTTGAATAATGACAAAAGAAGAAAGAGAGATTGCCGCGCCCTTCGGGCTCGCAATGACTGGTCCGGTTATGTTTCTCTCGTTGACTGATTTTCCAATCCGAATATAATTGACCGACAGAGAGCTGGCTACGTATTTTTAACTATTTCCTGTTCCCTGTAGCCGGTTCCCAGCTGCATAATATGCAGCAAGCGCCTGTAGCTCAAGCGGATAGAGCAACGGATTTCTAATCCGTAGGTTGGGTGTTCGAGTCACCCCAGGCGCGTGCATCATCAGAGATGATGCCGGGAACAGGAAATAGGGAATAGGAAACAGTAAAAAGATAAATCCGTTCCTTAGCTGTGCC
>MEUM01000051.1:0-479 GCA_001771735.1 Caldifarciminota bacterium RBG_13_43_14
ATCAACTTTATTGACCGTCACCTGACCATGATATTCGCCGTCAATCACCACAATCGGCGCAAGTGCACATGCTCCAAGGCAATTCACCGTCTCAAGAGTGAATTCATTATCCTCGGTTGTTGATCCGGCCTTAATCTTAAGTTTTTCCTCAAGACGGAACAGAACTGAGTACGCGCCGCGCACATGACAGGCAGTTCCCATACAAACCGTGCAAACATGTTTTCCGCGTGGCGTCAAACTAAACGCACCATAAAAAGTTGCGATACTGTACAACTTGCTTAAAGGTATTTTCTCTTTCTTGCTCAGCTCCTTAAGGGCATCGAACGGAAGATAATTATATTTGTCCTCGATCTCCTCGAGAAGCTGGATTATATTAGATATTTTTCTTCGAATGGGAACTCTACGTACCATCGGGTCTTATTATATAAAAAAAAATGCCTTTGTCAACCGTAAACCGCTTCAATTAGCTGCATCTAAGA
>MEUM01000051.1:622-5743 GCA_001771735.1 Caldifarciminota bacterium RBG_13_43_14
GAAATGCCGGTCGGTCAGTACGCAATATCGATGTATCAATAAATGGCCGACGCATATACGATCCTTTTCATGGTTATGCTGATCTTCTCTGGTTCGCACCAGGTATGATCGATCAATTCAGCGTCAACTATGATCACAGCATAATGCCAACAATAAACATATCGACCCGTACTAATCAAGGCGAATGTCCTTTATCATCGCTCAATTACTGGGGTGGTGCAAATAGCACTACCCTGTTTAATATCGCATATTCCCGACCCTTTAACGATCACATCGGTATATATCTGAACGGGTATTATGACTATGGCAATGGATCGCGTATTAATAGCGACCACCGTATATACCGATTCTATGCGAATAACTATACTGGTTCATTCCTGCGCAGTGATTTTTTATATTATTCAAATGAATATGGTTTCCCGGGCGATGACCAGGATACAAGCTCTAATAAAGCAAACACTGAATTATTGGATCTTGGTATTGGCTTGGGAGGAAAAAACAACAAGTTTATGCTCGGAATTACAAGTTTCAAAAATTATCGACCGCAAATACTGGATCCAGTGCGAATAAAAAACCATTATATTCTGTTTTCCTTGCAGAATGCGAATTACCTGTCCTGGCGTCGATTTTTGATCGAATATGGGTTTGAAGCATTTTACAATTCTATTAATAGCGGTTTGACGCCTAACATTGACGACTATCGATTGATCACCGGGAATATTGATATTATATGGACTTCAGGAAATTTCGCAGGCAGAATAAAAAACAAAATTGAAAGTAATGAACAAGGCATATTCTATGTACCAAGTGGAGACGCCGGATATACGATCGGAAATACAACGGTCTTTGGTCGGACCGGTCGGTATGTTCGCACGCCCACATACCTTGAATCATGCGAATTCGGTTCACCGCACCATGATTTCTATGGTTACATTCACGGCAATCCCCTATTAGCTAATGAAAACATGTGGGGTGGCGAAATCGGAATAAAGATGCGTTATCTTGAACTTGGTTTCTATGATCATTACTATGAGCGCCGGATCGTCTACTCAGATACAAGTCCTTATTCATTTGTTAATATTCAGGATCAGAACGTATACGGTCTTGAATTAAATAGTGAGTATAGTTACTATCTTAAAAGGGATACGATCGATAATAAATCCCTGGCGATCGTGATCGCTGCTCATGCCAGCCATTGTTTGATCGATGAAAATATTCTCGGACAACCTTTGTCCATTGCGTCGGCCAGTATCGGTATAAGACATGAAAGCAGCCGACTGGGATTCGCGCTCCTGATCAATGGTCGATACGCAGGTGAAAGAAATTTTGGCAATGGTCAGACCGCTGATCCTTTTTTTATAATGTCCCAGGTATTTTATATCCGGTTCATCGCTTTATCGGCAAGTTTGCATATCGAAAATATCTTTGATCAGAAATATTATTATATCCCTGATTATCAAATACCTGGTCGTCATATATTGTTCGGCCTAAAATGGGATTTTAGAAACTGAGGTGAAAATACTTAGAATCGATGACCGTCTAATTCATGGGCAGGTTGTTGCCGGCTGGGTAAGACCTCTGGGCATACAGGTTTTGGTTCTGGCATCAGACGATATTTCACAGGATGAGTGGGCCTGCACCGCTTATAGCATGGCGATACCTGAAGGAATCAAGTTCCTTTGTGTAAGCATTGCAAAATGTACCGAGATTATCTTATCGCAGGAGGTGAAGCGAACAATGATCGTGGTTGGGTCGGTTCCGGATGCCCATGAGCTGATAAAATATGGGTTACCGGTAAAAGAGATCACCATCGGCGGGCTCAGCTACCGGGAAGGAACCCGTGAGATCTCATCATATATATATTTTGCACCTGAAGACATTGTAGCGACCGCGCAGATATACAACATGGGCATCAAAGTAATCGGTAAACAACTACCCAATTCTTCACCGATCGATATCGTAAAAGTTCTTGCCGGAGTAAAACAATGAATCTTGCTTTTTATATACATAATCATCAACCGGTGGGTAATTTCGATAATGTATTTGAATATGCATACGAGCGTTCTTATCTTCCTTTAATTGAAGCGTTAGCCAAACATCAAACTATCAAATTCGGCATACATAACTCAGGGCCGCTGCTTGAGTGGATTAATAAAAACCATCCAGAATTTATTGATCGGTTAAAAGAACTAGTTGTACGTGGTCAGGCTGAGATCATTACCTCAGCATATGCCGAACCAATATTGACCCTTATCCCGGAAATGGACCTTATTGATCAAATAAAATACTATACTGAACATCTTGAAAAACTCTTTGGATATCGGCCTACAGGACTGTGGTTGACCGAAAGAGTCTGGGAACCCGGGCTTATAAAAAAAATTCATGAAACCGGGATCGAATATACGCTGCTCGATGATACACACTTTCTCTACGCCGGGCTTGAAGAAAGAGAATTGAATAATTATTTCATTACTGAGGACGAAGGTTTGCCCCTTAAGGTCTTTCCGATCTCCATGAAATTACGCTATCTCATTCCTTTTCATCCGATCGACGAAACCATCGAATTTCTACGCGCTGAGGAAAAAGATCGTCCCGGCACACTAAAAACCCTCGGTGATGACGGCGAAAAATTCGGCGTATGGCCAGGCACATATGATTGGGTGTATAAAAAGGGCTGGCTTGATAATTTTCTCACCAGACTGGAAAATGAATCATGGATCAATACGGTTTTTCTAAAATCTATGGCACAAGAAAAACCGGCCGGCAGGATATATTTCCCAACCTCATCTTATGAAGAGATGGGTCAATGGGTATTGCCGCCTGGTCGCGGTAATGAGTATGAAGAACTCAAGCATAATCTTGACCGTAAATATTTCTTCCTTATTCATGGCGGTTATTTTAAGAACTTTTTAAGAAAATATCCCGAAGCCAATCACATGCATAAAAGAATGTTGTTTGCCTCCCGGAATATCCCGAACCAGATCAATGCAAAGCTTGCGCTCTGGCGTGGTCAATGTTCCTGCGCATACTGGCATGGTATTTTTGGCGGTCTTTATTTACCGCATTTACGTGAAGCCATATACCGAAATTTAATTGAAGCTGAGAACGCGCAAATCCCGTTAACCTGCGCTGAACAGGACTTTGATCTTGATGGACAAAACGAGATAGTTTGTTCTAATAATGACTTTTTTGCTGTCATCCGAACCAGCATGGCGAGCTTCATCGAACTGGACGACCGAGAGCAAAAAATCAATATCCTTAATTATCTTGGACGCCGGGAGGAATCCTATCATCATAAAATACCAAAAAAATCAAATGACAATGCGGTGAAATCCATACACGAAGTCTTGCGCAGCAAACAAGATGATCTCAGCGAATTATTGATTTATGATAATTATCCACGGGGGTTTGGTATCGATCATGAACTCGAAAGATTACCTTCGACCGATGAATTTTACCGCAATACAATGAAAACTCATATTGTCGAGTACCCGGAACATAAAATATCAAATCTGGGGTCAATGAAATTCGAATTCCGGGGCAATTATAAAAAAACGATCAGTATCGAATCAAGAAATATCATTATCAAATATGAATCCGACACCAATAAAGAACGATTATTGGGCGTCGAGTTTTCCCTGGGGATCTTTCAACCGGATCTCAAACTGTCAGGAAACAGTCTTCGGGAACCTACAACAATCGAGGATATCACCGATTTCCTGATCACGGCCAGTGGTTTACGCCCGATTAAGTTTGAATCCTCAGTCCGATGCCGACTGATCGGTTACCCGATCGAAACTATATCATCCTCGGAATCAGGATATGAAAAGATCTTTCAGGGGATTTGTATCTTAATGGTATTTCAGAAACTCCCCGAGATCAGAATAACATTATGATCCTGTTCTGGTTAGTCCTGTTGGGAAGCCTATTAATACTCGATAAATACGCTTTTGGCGAATTCGGCTTGTCCCAACCGGTCATCACTGGTACTATACTTGGTATGATCTTCGGCGATGTTAAAATGGGGATATTGATTGGAGGTGTTTTTCAGCTGATATTTATGGGTGGATTACCGATCGGGCGCGATATTCCTCCGGATGGTCAGGGAGCTTCGATCGTAGCCGTTGGATCGTATTTGCTGATGTCCCGGGTAAATGCACCGGCCCAGTCCTTATTGACATCTGTAATATTCGGTCTGCTCGCATCGATAATAGGTGGTCAATTTGAGATCAATGCGCGGCGCATCAATGAAAAATTTTATCACCGTTTTCTGCGCAATGAAAATTGTCTGACCCGCTGCCATTTTTTCGGTTTACTGACCGCGTTTGGAAGAGGTCTTTGCGTATTTATTCCATTTTTCGCGATCGCGAATTTTATCCGGATACCGACTTTCGTACCGACACTTGACCAACAATTATTAATCTCGATCGGTATCAGTATTGGTCTGGCTAATGGTATTTATCTGTTCTTTCGCTGGTCATCATTGATCTATATAATATTAGGCGGATTATGCGGCTTAATTTTACTCGTCATATAAAGACTTTTGTATCCAGCTTGTTCATCCAGAGCTCCTGGTCATTCTTTTCCATGCAGGGTATGGGTTTTCTCTATAGTTTATTATCCGGAGCAAAAAAAGATCAGCGAGAGCGGATTAAAAAAGAACAAAAAGGTTTTTTCAATACCCATCCGTATATGGCATCATATATAATCGGAGCAATGCTCCGTATCAATGACGAAGGTAAAAAATACCCCGATGAAATAAAACGTTTTCTGGCGGTTGCACAAACCAGTTTCGCTTCGACTGGCGATTTTCTATTCTGGCGATCGATAAGACCCGCATTGCTTATGCTCAGCACCATTCTCGCTTTTAAAACCGGATTGGCTGGCATGATTGCTTTTTTAATTATTTATAACCTATTTCACTTCTATCACCGGTTTGGTGGCATTTATAGCGGTTACAATAATAGCATTAATATCATTTATCTGCTGAAAACCCGGCGTTTCACTCTAGTTCAGCGGATATTTGAAATAACCGGAGCGGTTGCAACCGGATTGCTGATCGGCCTTGCCGCGCCAAATATTTCGAGTTTACTCATAATACCATTAACCTTATTCTTTTTA
>MEUM01000052.1 GCA_001771735.1 Caldifarciminota bacterium RBG_13_43_14
ACCGAGATCGGGACTTTGAAAAAGATTTATCACCGGATATTCAATTCGATTGATACAATTAAAAAAACGCTTGCTGACCTTGGTCAGCAAGCAGATGATACAAAGATAATAGAAATAATTAACTTCTTCGCCACCACGAAACGTGGTGTACTACTAAAGAGATTATCTTAGCTTCTTCTTATGACGATCTCGTTTGCGGCGTTTCTTCAATTTGTGGCGCTTAATTTTCTTGAGCTTTCGTTTTCTTCCGCAGGGCATAAATTTTTCCTCCTTTCTAGATAAATTATACAAAATTTTAAAGTCCTGTCAATAAACAAACAGGGTGAACCAATGTCATTACGAGAAATCCTGCTAATACCGAGCTTGAACGAAGCAAGTTTGTTGCCGGAGATGGAACAATCTTAATCCGGTGTCACCCATATTTTTTCTTTTAACTCCGGTTTGTCTTTGAGCCAGAATTGCGGATTGGTTGCGATCCGGTTGACCATAATGCCCCAGTGCAAATTGGGTCCGGTACACAGACCGGTCTTGCCAAGCTTACCGATCAGCTGGCCCTTGTTCACGACGTCGCCTTCTTTCACTTTGATACTATCAAGGTGCAGATAGATCGAGTGAATTCCATTTCCATGCGCGATCACAATGCTCCGGCCATGGACATCCAGATTTTTAGCGAGGGTCACGACGCCCCGGTTTGACGCATATACTTTAGTGCCGACCGCGTTGGCGATATCGATCGCTTTGTGAGACCATTTATCCAGATCTTCATTATAGCGTCGGGGGGTGCCATATAATCCGGTGATCGAGCCGGCGCACGGGAAAATAAAATCACCGTCGAGCATGAGTGAATCCGGATTACGGTTATACGCCTTGGCAAAGTAGTTGTATTCATAGCGCATCATTTCCAGGGTTTCCTCGGTCAGTACACATACATCCAGTTCCGCGGTGTCGGATTCCGAAAAACTGCCCGGGATTACCTCGAACGGGAGTTCAAGTTTTTTCGCTTCTCCTTTTTCTTTGTAATGTAGTGTCATTGCATAGTGACCGGGATCGGTATTCATCGGTACGGCCAGCATAGTACCGTAACGATTTGAGGCGAGCGGGTATAGTTTATATTTCACATAAAGGAAATTAAGACTGGCATCACCGATCGGAATAACCGTGTTGACATGAACCTGGGCGACTTCTCCCTGCTGGTAAATCTCTTGGTCGAGCGATATTCGCTGAATTACACCTTCTTTAAAGATCAAGGTCGATCCGGTAATCGACTCTTCGGGAACAGCGATATTTTTGTTAACATGGATCTCGGCCGGCTGCAAGGTTTCGGCCGGTGCGGCGGATTTCAGATCAATTACTAATGTATCGCGATCAAGCCTTTTGTCCAGAGATAATTTTTCTTTGTCAGTCAGGAGTTTATTGTTACCCTGAGCCAGGACATTTAGCTCAGGTAATAATATCTGACTCAATATGATAAACAGTGTAATCAGTCTATAGTGATTTTGCACAGCGAAAACCGTAATACCGGTCCTGGACAAAGGGTTTAAGTTCAAGCCGGAAAGAACAGCGTAGATGACGTGGTTTAATGCTTAAATAGGAACCACCACGGAGAACACGGGTATATCCCGAGTCTGGGCCAACTGGATTTTTTTCGTCGCCGATTTGATAATATTCAGCGCTGTAAAAATCGTTGCACCATTCCCAAACATTGCCGGCCATGTCGTATAAACCATAGGGGTTGGGTGGGAAACTGCCGGCGATTGCCGTGTTCTCGTGACCGTCAGCTCCTTTTTCGCCAGCCGGTGCATAATTACATTTTCCTTTGGGCGCTTCGTCACCCCAGGGAAATTCTTTTCCCTCAACTCCGCCACGTGCTGCCTTTTCCCATTCAGCCTCGGCCGGCAGTCGTTTTCCGGCCCAGATTGCATAGGACAGAGCATCGTAATGACTGACCCCGACAACCGGTTGATCTGGTCGATTGAAATCAGGATCACGAAAATACATTGGTTTAGGATGACCGGTGGCCTTGACAAATTCCATATATTGGCGATTGGTTACCTCGGTTTTATCGATCAAGAAAGAATCCACCCAGATGCGGTGTTTGGGTGCTTCATCCGCCGAATCTCCACCCATAGTAAAATATCCGGCTGGGATGAGAACCATGTCGTCAGGAATATTGATCGGTTGAGCTGGAGTTGAACCCGGTTCTTCTTTTTCAGTTTTTCCGCACTTTGTTATTAATAGACACAAAAAAATCAGAGATATTATTTTGATTTGTTTCATGTTTGATAATAACAAAAAAAACAGCACTGTCAACCATGACAGTGCTGTTCGCTGACATAGTATTCTCAGAACTGTGAATGATACCGGTCTTTCAATTCTGCTTTTTTTCCTTTATTCCATCCTGAAACTTTAGTGAAATAACCGGTGACCCGCGTAATATGATCGATATTCATGCTTCCACAATAAGGGCATTTATTTTGAATTCCTCGGGCGGTGCGGAAACAGTCATTACAGGTTGTGAATTCAGGCGAAAACGCGACCTGAGCATTCCGGGTGTGACGGAAGGTTTTAACAACGAAATTCGCTATCGATTCCTTGGGCGGTTGAGCATCGCCAAGCCAGATATGAGTTAAAGCACCGGCTTCGATCATATCATGGAATTTACCTTCGGTTTTTACTCGTTCTATTGGATCAAGCGGTATTCCGACATTGAGATAAGTAGAATTGGTATAGTAGGCGGAATTAGTTTCAATATCACCTTTGATGATCGGGAAGGTTTGTTGGTAATAATGTTCCAGATCCAGCCGGGCAAAACGGTAAGCAGTGGATTCGGCCGGGGTCTGTTCCATGACTAGATGCATATTATACTTCTGCGATAATTCTTTAATGCGCAGATAGAGATAAGCCAAAACTCTTAATCCAAATTTGATCGCCGACTCATCCTCATGCATCTGTTTTCCTATATGATATTGAACAAGTTCGTTCAAGCCCAGTAGACCGATCAAATAGGTTGCACGATACAATCGCAAATAGGGCTCGCCATCCCGCTCCATGGTCAATAAAGCCAGCGGACCTTCGGCTTTAAGTGATATTATTTTCTCGATAAATGATTTTTTTTGCATATGTGCTTCTACTGCATATTCTAGAAGTTCATCGAGTTTCCGATAAAGCATTTCGTCATTATGATTGGCTTGATAAGCTGCCCTGGGAAGGTTCATCGTGACATTCTGTAAAGCTGAGTAACGCATTTTCCATGGAGTAATAGCATCGGCCAGGTCATTTTCATCAAGCTTGAAAGAAAGCCGGCAACATTCAGATATTTTTGCAGTTTCTCCACGATCAAAAACATAATATGTATTACCGCGTTTTGAACTAACCTCAGCAATATGGTTGAGAAAATCTTCCCATCCCGGAGTCCGGAAAAAATCCTCAGTAATATGAACAAGCGGTTTTGGGAAAAAGAAAGGCCTGCCGGTACCGTCACCATCCATGTATACGTCAAAAAGCGCCCAGACGAATTTCTGTGCATACTCGGCGTAATCGCTATATTTCTTTCCAGTATATTCGCCGCCAGGGCCGATCGCATCGACATTGCGAAAATGCTTTGGAATTTCCCAGTACAGATTCAGGTCCGAAAAAATAGCCTGACCGCCACGGGCAACTGACTGCTGGGAATACTCAAATATCATCATCTGAGCGAGCTGGTGGAGCTCGCGGTCGTTCATATTCACCAAAAAAGGAGCAAAAAAGATATTTACCGCATCCCAGCCGATAGCGCCGGCAAAATGGCCCTGCAGGGCAGCTGAAAATTTAACCATATGTGCCAGCATTGTGTCAGCGTGTTTTGCCGGTCGAGCTATCGATAATGCGTTGGGAAGGTTCAATCCGAATTTCTTCACATATTCAAGCGATTGTCCGGAGCAATAGGGGCGGTCACCAAAGCCCAGGTCATGCAAATGTATGTCACCCCGGATATGGGCGTCGGCAACTTCACGACTGAAGACTTCGCTCAACATATATTGTTTTTTAACGGTTTCAGCGATCGTCATATTGGTCGCTTCAGGATTATGTGGTATATTCGCGTTTTCACGATTGGCATATAATATTATTTTCTCAGCATCATATAAGGGCACACCGAGGCGGATATGGCGCAGTCTTGAATTCTCTAAACCATGTTCGATCAGCTTAACATTGACGATTTCCCGAATAAGCGACGATGAAACCAAATTTACATTTGAATTTAGGATCGTCTCTTCTGTTTCGGAAGCGATCTTTTCGGCTATTATCAATTCCAAGCCGGTTTCGTTCTGAAGTGCTTTGATGATACGGGAGCGGTCCCAGGAAACAAAATCATCATCCGAAGTCCGCACGAATAACGCATAATCAGTTGTATCCCTTTCTTCCGGTTTCTTTTCCAGAAGCTGTTTTTTACGCAGGATCTCACGTTGCTTTCGATATAATATATAGGCTTTAGCAGTACGGGCGTGTCCGTTTTCGATCAAAACTTTTTCAACGGCGTCCTGGATCTCTTCGACTTCAGGGATTCGGTTCCCTTTTAAAGTATATAGAAAAAGAACTACCTCATCGGCCAATTTATCAGCAAGAATTTTATCCTCGCCCCCAACCGCCTTTGCCGCCAGATAGATTGCGTTCGATATTTTTGATTTATCAAAGGCAACCTGGGAACCATCTCTTTTTTTAACGTTCTGGAAAATGCGTTCCTTGGGGATCTCAGCCGAAATCCCTATTTTCACCGTTGTTTTTTCTTCCATCGTCGCTCCTTTTTGATCTTTGAAAGTTCTCGGGCAAACTTATCAATATTAGTAAATTTACGGTACACTGATGCGAATCTCACATAACTGACTTCATCGATATCCAACAAATTCTCCAGCACCATTCGGCCAATATCCGAAGATTTTATTTCGGTTTGATAGTGATCGGAGAGATGATCTTCAATGTCGTTCACGACCCCTTCGATTTTATCGACCGAAATCGGGCGTTTCCGGCAGGCAATGGCGATACCGTTTAGGAGTTTAGTACGGTCATATGGTTCCCTGGTACCATCCCGTTTCATAACTACCAGGGGTATGCGTTCAACCGTCTCGTAAGTTGTAAAACGGAAATTACAGTCATTGCACTGCCGGCGGCGGCGCACCACCGAACCGGCTTGAGAGCCTCTTGTTTCCAATACCCGGTCGCCATCACGACCGCAACGAGGACATTTCATTTTTTTGCTCCCCGGCACGGTCTGGCGATCAAGATTGATATTGAATCAAATCTCGTAAATCCCGTTAGAGAACTCCGTCCTCTAACGGGAATGCGCGACGGCGGTATTAAACCGCCGTCAGCTTTATTCGGAAATAACCACCGGTTAAAATCGGTGGTTTTCTCTAACGGGATAAAATGCACTATATATAGTGTCATTAATTAATTATATCCACAATCCACAAATTGTCAAGGGGCGAGTTACAATGTTGTATTTAGTAGGAGTACAACAAATCTCTTTGTTGCTGGTTATTATTTATTAAGCTGGATTACGGTAAATAATTTCGCCGCCAAGCATTACCATGGATATGTTTAATTTATCGGTATCGTCGATTTTTTCGGGATCCTGGTCCAGGATAACGAAATCGGCGAATTTGCCCGGTTTAAAGTCACCTTTGTGATGTTCCTCAAAAGCCGCATAGGCAGGTTTGACCGTATAACAAGCAAGGGCCTGCATAAGTGATAAACGGTTTTTAGCTGACGGATGATCGGTCGCTCCTTTAAGTCCGAACAAAGGTCCGATCGGCATACAGTCTGATCCAAAAACCAGATGAATTCCGGCACGGGCAAGTGATTTAAAAGGATTCATATCAATGAATCGATGTCCCAAGGTCTTTTCATATAGTCCGCCCGGATTTTGCCAGCGCCGGACAAAATTGGGCTGCATGGAGGCGATAATATTCATGCGGGCAAGCCGCTCAATAAGCCGTTGGTTGAGCAATTCAAGATGCTCAAGCCGGTGTCGGCAGGAGTTTTTCTTATCAATATATGGTTTAAGCACTTTAAGTCCAAAATCTATGGCCCGATCGCCGATCGCATGAATCATTAATTGCGTACCATTTTTTTCCGCCTTTTTGATGAGGTTCTTCAGAGGTACTTGAGTGAGGAGAACTTTACCACGATTGCGGCATTTAACATAGGGTTGTTTGAGGGCGGCAGTTCGTGCTCCGATTGATCCATCAAGGAAAATTTTAATGCCGGCGAAACGGATGAAATCATCGCCCCAGGAATTGACCAGCCCGGCATTGAACATGGTCGATGCATGTTGTTCATAAATGTAGAGGACAAATCTGGTCTTGAGACCGGAACATCTTTTGAATTTAAGCAGAAGTTCAATTCGTTGCGGGTCGCTGATTTCGTGTACGGTCGTCACACCATTTTTTGCCGCTTCCTGCATGCCCAGGCCGATCGCCTTCAATAATGTAGCCTGATCAGGTTTAAATATATCATTTAAGAACAGAGCCGCATTCTCGCATAGTCTGCCGGTGTTGGATTGAATATAATGCCATCCCCTGGGGATGCATTTAAGCGCCGAGGTATTGACCACGGCGCAGTGTCCGCATACCCGGCGCATGATAAGCGGTTTCTTTGTTATCCGGTCAAGGGTTCGACGGTTAAGCCGCTCTTTTTCATCTCCAGACCAATCAGAATCATCGTAATTCTGAGCAAAAACGATGTCATGTTTGTGTTTTTCCCCTGTGATCTTCTGCAAACACGAATCCAAACTCTTACCGCCGGTAAGATCAATGCGTTGAAGTTCCAAGCCGCGCGATATCAAATGAGTATGGCAATCAGTGAATCCCGGAAGTACATACTTACCGTTGAGATCGAGCTTCTTGATAGGTAACGGCAGGTTCTGAGTATTATAATATATTTTTTGGATTTCATTACGGTCGATCAAAAGGGCTTTGATCTTATTGCAATTAACGGTAAAATCGTTGAACCGTCCGTTGAAGACAATGAGCGGATGCATCGGTTAGCCGATGACAACTTCTTCGGTTGGATATTTATATTCGATTAAATGGGGACGCAGCAGGGCACTGCCGATCGTCAAGGTCCCGACCCGTCCGATAATCATGACCAAAATGATCATCAGTTTACCCACAAAGGATAGGTCGAAGGCAAAACTGCAATCGTTGTTCAGAGAGGATCCAAGCGAAAGACCAACCGTTCCAAGGGCTGAGAATATCTCAAACAGTGCTTTAATCGGGGGAGGTTGATCAATGATCATGATAATAAAAAATGCTGAAAGAATAGTGATCCCGGCCAATCCGATTATCGTAAAGGAACGGAATGCCTGCTCCATAGGGATACGTCTT
>MEUM01000053.1:0-5692 GCA_001771735.1 Caldifarciminota bacterium RBG_13_43_14
GGAACAGAAGGAGATCAATCTTTATACTTTAAGGCTTAAAGAACAGCTTTTAGAATTATATGTCGAAGCGGAAAAAGGTTTGAAGGAAATAATCCAACAGGATGTAGAGAAGAATGCTGATATTGAGGTGATCATTCAGAAGACGGCAAATCTTTTTTCGCGGCTTGACCGTTTATTCCTGGGGAATATATACCATTTAAAAGAATACGATGCACGGTATAGCGAGATCACTCAATTTTTACAGCAATCCGATGAACTCTATCATTTTGCCGAGAAGAAGGCTGCCAGCAAACGTAAAAAGATCGAGGAGTTTTTCTGTGATTTTATGTTCTTCAACCGATATGGATCGCTTTCGGTTGAGGAGGATAAATTTTTTTCACGCAGCCTGGTTCAAGAATTCGAAAATATGCACCGGCAAAAAAATCCCAGCACGACCATGCTCAAGTGTTTTGAAAAACGGAGTTTGCTTTCGGTTGAAATCGATTTCGGTCTGATCCGCAATACCTATGAGCATTTTATGCGGGATATTGTTTTACCTCAGTATCTTGGTCAGTGTTTGCTGGAAATGGTTACATGCGTCCCACCAGCTCCGAATCAGCCGAAAAGGGTGGTCGCCGATCTGGCGAACCTGACCGCGCTATGCACCCAGGGGAACCGGATCCTGAGTATACCAAAAGAAGATTCGGTTTTGCAAAAAGAGATCAGTGATTATATTGAATCTTACCGTAAGTGCGTATCGATACTTGTTTATGATATCAGAGGATCTTCGTATATGGGTATCAAGCTTCAAAATGCGGCAAAAGAGCAGCGTATTAAATACAAGTTTACTAAAGAAATGGCCGATATTGTTAAACGCTACGGGGGATTCTTGCTCAAGGATACAGGCGACGGAGGTCTGGTATGGTTTGCGGAGAATTCGGCTTCACTATATAACCATCTCTATACCGAGTCGGTGACCGGACGGGGCACCAAACTGCGCTATTCAATTTTCTCAGGTGCGGAGTTCGATCTGATCCCGGCCGGTGATGCCGGCAAACGGGCGATATTATGTGCGCGAGATATGGTGTTACGTGCTGAAGAATTTATCCGGGCAAATTTCGTGCATTACCGTGAATGGTTTGCCGAGGTTGCCGAGCGCACCCTGGAGCTTGATGGTATAACTTACGCGTTATTGCCACCGGAATTTAAGAGTTTGTTCCGCATCGGTATTGGAATATCTTCAGGGAAACCCGGGCAGGATGTTGTTTTTGCCGCGAATTCATACGGCGACCCCGATCTGGTCGGACCAATAATTGCGGATGCGAACTTGTATTCGTTCGAGCGTCAACCAGGCCGTTCAGTTATTATCTGTGATTCTTCCTCATTAATGAACGTTGTTTTAAATTCTGAGTTTTTCGAGTATATGATCGATGAAACGGACTTCGAGAAATATTTGAAAGCAATGGCTGAAATTCGGAAAGGCAATCATGGTTATAAAATCGCCGATCATAAAATTTCAATAATTCCGCGTGGAATCCACTATCAGGAAGAACTGAATAAAAACAAAGCGATCGCGATGTCTGACCTTCCCGAGATCATGTTACATGACGGCCGTATGTTCAGCCCCCAGCAGAAGAAGATAAAAATGGTTTATGAGGTGGTCAATCTATAATGCATGCTTTAATCTATGACAATGACCGTTTAAGGATCGCAATGCTTGCCCGGAGCATTAAAGAGATGGGTCTCGACGGCACAGCGACCATGACCATCGATGACATCAAGCGCCGCATGAAAAAAAGAAATTTCGACCTTCTGGTCCTTGACTCCAGTGCCCTCGGTATTCTAGAGCGATTGAGAGAAATGGACGGATATGTGCCGATAATAATTATCGCCGAGCCGGATGCCAAGATCAATTTTGAAGAGTTGATCTACCATGGTATCTCCGGTTTTGTCATCCGACCATATCGCATCGATTTTTTTAAAAGGATCATTGACCGGGCATTGTTACAGCGACAGATGATCTTAATGAGCACAAAGACAATGGTTTCATTAAAACTGAAGATCCAGGAGCTTGAAGTATTGAATGAGATTGTTCAGGCAATAAATTCCTCGCTTAAACCCAAAGAGATATTGCAGATCATCATGGAAAAGGCCGCGGACCTGATCAAAGCCGAAGGCTGGTCAGTACTGCTACTCGATCGGGAAAGGAACGAACTGGTTTTCGAGGCGGCGGCCGGTGAGGCCGGGAGAAAACTTATCGGCATTAGGTTGAAGGTCGGGCAGGGAGTCGCTGGCTGGGTAGCCAGGTATGGTCAGTCGTTGATCGTTCCCGACGTCACTACTGACCCAAGGTTCTATTCCGGAGTTGATCGGCAAACCAAATTTATCACCAAGTCAATTCTGTGTGTTCCAATGCGCAGTCGGGAAAAGATAACCGGCGTGGTTGAAGTCGTGAACAAGATCGGCGGCGAACCATTCACGGAAAATGATCTTGAGATATTTGAAAGTCTGGTTGCCCATGTTACGATCGCGCTTGAGAACGCGGCAATATACCGGCGCATGGAAGACGCGAGTTTGATCGATGATCTGACCCAGCTGTATAATATCCGCTATGGAAACATATTCCTGGACCGTATTTTCAGCCAGCGTCAGGACTTGCAAAGTCCGGTATCATTGATCTTTCTTGATATTGACTATTTCAAGCTGGTTGATGATAACTACGGGCATCTGGTTGGCAGCGAGACCTTACGCCTGGTCGGTGAGAGGATAAAAAAGGTCGTTCGCAGCGGTGACATAGTTATTCGATATGGAGGCGATGAGTACATCGTGATCCTTCCCAATACCGACAAGAAAACAGCTGCGATCGTTGCCGAAAGGATAAGAAGGGAAGTAAATCATGAATCGTTCCTTGCCTTTGGCCGTAAAAAATTCAATATAACCGTTACGCTTGGTGTTGCTACAGCTCCACCCGACGCTAATACGCGGGATGAGCTTATCGGCCGGGCGGACAAAGCCATGTACGAAGGCAAGATCGCCGGTCGGGACAAAATTGTGCTTGCCTGATCCCTGTTTCCTGTCAATTCCCGATAAATGCATACGGCGGCATTATACGGGATGCGCAATTCGGCATTTATTCTTTCTGTGGCCTGTTTCCTGAGGCCTGTTGCCTAAATTCGGGGCGACCCGATTTGAACGGGCGACCCCCAGCACCCCAAGCTGGTGCGCTAGCCATCTGCGCCACGCCCCGTATCTAAACATTGAATTATAGCATAAAGAAGATTGATGTCAAGCAAAAGACCGTACTCGGTAATCAGTAATCCGTAGACTGAAAAAAATATAATAAGAACTGAAAACTCAAAACTCTGAAAGACCGTAGTGCGTAATGCGTTGCGCGGAAAAAAATGCTAAATTCTAAGCACGAAACTCTAAACAATCTCGAAATTCTAAAAATTCAATATTTAAAAACTTGGAATTTTGTTATTGGAATTTATTTAGGATTTAGAAATTCGGATTTAGGATTTTAAATATCCTGCATCATGAATCAAATGTCCAGAATCGATCCGTTAATCACATAATTACCAATTACAAATTACTTAATTGATTTTTTATAGTTTTGCTCTTATTTCTTTGGGGATGGAGCGGTAGATCAATAAAGTGAATATGAAAATTAATAGAAGGAAAAAACCGATCAGCTGAATTATCAAAAGGGGATTGAATAGTTTGCTGATCAATCCAACGCTTACTGACGCAGATAAAAAAGTAATATTGACAAAGAACTCTTTTGTGGCAAATATCCTTCCGCGAATCGCTTTGGCAACATCTTCCTGCAATATCGTATCCTGAGAAATACCGATGAATGAAAAAAGCATTCCCGATATCAATGACATTGCATAGAGAAAAGCGGTTGATAAGAATATCGGTCCGGTAATGAAAAGTATGGTCAGTACCGCAATGCTGAAAAGTATAATTGACCCGCGTGAGAATTTTTTACCGAACAATCCCATCACGATGCCACCGAGCAGCATGCCCAGACCGATAATTCCGCCGAGAAGTCCGACCCCGGCTGTTCCCAGACCGAATGTCTGCTGGATCATAAAAACCAGTACGGTATGCGCGATCGCGGCAACAAAAGGCAGCATCATTACCGAAATCATGACAAATATAACCATTCGGTCGCGCCTGAGCAGTATCAGCAGTTCCTTTAAATCATTAATAAAAAGCTTCAATGCGTTTTTTAGTTCTTTGCGCAGAGATATATCGACTTTCTTTACCGGTTCGAATAAATAGCGGGCACCAATGCCGAGAACCAACAGACCGGCGATCAAATGGGTAGTGGCGTCAATGTAAAAACCAAGCTGCCAGCCCACCCACTTTATGAACAGTCCGCCACCGACCATGCCGGCAAAAGTTGCGATCCGGGCTATGGTCGTTATTATGGCATTGGCTGGAACAAGTTGTTGATAATCAACCAGATCCGGGACCAGGCTGTTGCGCGCAGTATTATTAAAAACATCCAGCGAAAAGAAAAGCACGACTACTGTCCAGATCGGGATGCTGCTATTGGAAAACGCGACTACGGCGGGAGTTAAAAAGATCAATATCGATTGCATTAAATGACAGCGGAGAATGACCTGACGTTTATTGCTGTGATCAATGATCACGCCGACAAAAGGTGAAAGCAGAATAACCGGCAGGGTAAAGGTGATCGAGAATTCACTATAGGCAGTCATCTGCCCGGGTGACATGATACCAATCAAAGTTACAATGACCATATAGGTGAGCCGGTCGCCGAGCTGAGATACCGCATTGGAGAGACTGATAAAGAGTACGCCCCGCTTTTTCAGAAGATTGAACATGGAGTAGTTTATTCCATTTTGGGGTGCATTTCAAGATTTGTTAGATACATGATTCAGGATTCATGATGCCGGATAGCGTCATTATGTCATTGGTTATTGAGTTATTGAAAGAACAAGCGTATCAGTATATCAGAAGATCAGCACGTAGTATATCAGCAGACCAGCATATCAGGTTTTTATATCTGATCGGCTGATGTTCTGATACTCTGAATGCTGATGCCCCGATACTCTGATATACTTTATTTTTAAGCGGATTACTGATTAAATGTCACTTAGGATATCCGTTGCATATGAAAGTGGAGACAGGATAAGTTCGCTGCTGCTATTTTGCCACATATATGATTATTGCCAAGACTCTATAGCCCTATAGCCATTAACTTTCAGACGAGCAAAATATATGCCGCCAGGTAAAGATTTATCATTCTTATCTATGCCGTGCCAGATCAATTGGCTCGCATTGCTGTTTGATGGACATTCATGCCCGATTTTACCTGTAGCATTGCATATTTTCAACGCTGTTTTTTGTCCGGAATATGGACCATTATCAAATCTCCATTGAATTACCGTGGCTTTTGAAAACGGATTTGGCTGAATGGTTAATCTGGGCAGTTGTTTATCCGATTCTACAGCTTCCTCAACGGGGTTTGGTGAGTATTCATAAATGTAGATCTGATTATTACCGGAAATAATAATTTTATTTAAACCATTATCGTCAATGTCATTAATGACAATTGCGGATCCATTCTCACTGCCCGGCAGAGTATCCAAGACATAAAACGAATCATCGCTGGCTGCAGGATCGGATTGTGTGCCGCTGTGCCCATGATGATATTACTGATCTGGATCAAGCACGGTTG
>MEUM01000053.1:5698-9962 GCA_001771735.1 Caldifarciminota bacterium RBG_13_43_14
CAAGAAGAAGGACAGCGCTATAATGAGCATCAAGTGCATAGTACCACCAAGGAAATACCGGCGGTTCGGTTTCAACGCGCAATTCGCAAAGGTCGAAATTGCTTTCACCCTTTCCAACTTACTGATCCCTATACTTCTGATAAAGATATCTTCTGCTTATGCGAATTCCGTAAAGTCAATGGCGATAATCAGATTGCCTGGGAAGGCTATAAAATCCAGGTACCAGTCAGAGTCCCAAGCAAAACTGGTTTGGAACTATATGTTGTTCCCCATAATAAACGCACTGAAGTACGCCTTTGGTGTGAGGATCAAGTTATCAATGTAGTCCATTTTAAGACCTAATTTTAGCCTAAATCCAGTCTAATTTTATCTTTTCCACGGTATACTTTTACCTTTGAGTTAACATCGGTGATTTCACCTATTGACAATAGCGTGTTGTTTGGTATTATTTGTGTAGAGGTTGACACATGAAAAAGATAGATTGCTGTCTGGAGTATATTGATTGCAGCCGGGGGGGGGTATGTTATTATCCGCGGCGAATGATCGCAGGCACAATCGAGTTTCGATTCATAATAGGAATCCCGAAGCACTTTTCTATGCAAGATTAGCAAGGTATGTTTGAGTTTGCCCGGCTCACGGGTCTCGGGCCGGGCATTGAACTGATTCCACATGATTGCAGTGTCGGTAATCTCTAATGTTGCACAGTGTGTAACTAATCGTAATGACGTATCGTTAGGATATTAGTAAAAGGAGTTAAAAATGAAGTGTATTATGATGGCGCTTATTGCCTTTTTGGCCTTAGGGGCAACAACTATCGCCTATGGCGGTGGTCTTTATGGTGTTATTAGGAATGGTGATGGTAATGCGGTTGTTGGCGCTTCGGTGCAGGCTTTTTCGGACGAAGGGAATAGCGAAATTGTGACCAGCGGTGCCGGTGGTTATTACTGCATTACTACACTATGGCCTGGGCGTACATATAAATTTGTCAAGGCATGGAAGGATGATCCTATCTATCAGCATGGCTATAATTACGATGATTTTACTTTTGTATATGGATATTCATACGAACGGAATGTTACAATTCAACCACCAATAGAAAAATAATGCGGCAAAAATGGGAGTGGATTAATCCACTCCCATTTTCTTCAGGTCAACAGATTGATATAATATTATTTTATTATAATTATTTTTATTGTCTTTTGTTTTTCTGTTTCTAATAAATATATACCGGTAGTAATTTTATCTGGCTCAATCATCCGGCCGGTTATATCATAGATCTTGAATTGGCTAGTCGCGGGAATCAATAGAGATTCGTTTATTATAGTCGCATGGATTCTTTTCATTGGAATATACAACTTCTCTTCGAATATAGCGCAAGTATCAGTGGCAAACTTTAATAACCAGATATCATTCGTAAGACTTGCTGGAAAAGTATGGCCGACTACTATGTACCCACTATCGGATGTCTGCCGGACACAGTTACCATAATCAATGTGGGGACGGTCGTATAATTTACCCCACAGTAAAGTACCATTAGCATCTGTTTTTATAATCCACAATGCCGACGAATCAACACCGAAGGATTCCGTTAGGCCAGTCATAATATAACCACCTTCATAAGTCCGCCGTACGCAAAGACCAATGTCGTAGCTGCTGCCCCCAAATAACTTGGTCCAAAGCGTATCGCCTACATTATTGATCCTTAAAAGCCAGATATCACCACCTCCAGAACCAAAGGAATATGTGCACCCAACGATAATACATCCACCATCGGCAGTGATATCAAGACCACCGCCGTATTCAATGCTTGTTCCTCCATAGGTTCTTGTCCATAATGTATCACCATCAGCATCGGTTCTTAAAAGCCAGATATCATATGATCCACTGCCAAAAGAAGCAGTTGAACCGAGAACATAATAGCCGCCGTCGCTTGTCTGGCATACCTGCCAGCCAAAATCGTCGTTGGTGCCATCGTAACGTTTGTCCCAGATTGAATTGCCATCGCTGTCCGTTTTCATTAAGCACAAGCCCGGATATAAAGCAAGCCATTCTCCAACAAGCACATATCCGCTGTCGGATGCTTGAATCACCGAATAACATATACATTCTTCGCTTATTATTTTAGTCCACAAAGTTTCGCCCAGCTGATCCGTTTTCATGAGAAAAATACTTGTATTCTGTTGCCCGCTTATATGCCCTGCGCCAATATACCCGCCATCAAATGTCTGATTCCCATCAGAAAGACAGTCGACACTGTCAATATCATAAATACGCGTCCACAACGTGTCACCAAGATGATCAGTTTTAATAATGTAGGCATCTGTACTTGTCGGCTCAATTGTACCAGTTTCACCGAAGATAATATATCCACCGTCGAGTGTCTGGAGAACTGAACTGGCACGATCAAAAGGATTATTATCAAATGTTTTTGTCCATACAGTATCAGGCACTTGAGCATATAGTATTAAGGTCTTGCTGATAATTAAAAAAGATACGATACGATTATACAGGGTCATATATATATTATGATTCTCCTATTTCTAATGTCAAGCAGTATGGTGAATTAAGCTCTTCTAGTGGTACTGTCCTCGATAATGCGCGATTAAATGTGACAAACGAGGTGCCGAACAATGGGTTGGGGTCGGGAAGATCAATATCGATTGCATTAAATGACAGCGGAGAATGACCTGACGTTTATTGCTGTGATCGATGATCACACCGACAAAAGGTGAAAGCAGAATAACCGGCAGGGTAAAGGTGATCGAGAATTCACTATAGGCAGTCATCTGCCCGGGTGACATGATACCAATCAAAGTTACAATGACCATATAGGTGAGCCGGTCGCCGAGCTGAGATACTGCATTGGAGAGACTGATAAAGAGTGCGCCCCGCTTTTTGAGCAAATTGAACATGGATTAGTTTAACTGATTTCCCGTGATTTTCAAGATTTCAGATGACATTTATTCAGCATTCAGTTTCCACGTGCTCATATTCGCTCGATCAATGTCCCCGCAATCTAATTTGTGCAAAATAATAAGATATTTATGAAAACAAACGTCGCCATTCAAGGCCCGCCACCCTTCGGGTGATGCAGAATGACTCAGGATATCTCCGTAGCTCAGAATGATCACATGGTAACTGAACGCTGAACCAATAGCGAGTAGCGTTTAGTGATCAGCGTTTTTATTCGATGAAACCGGACGGTAGATCGTCAATGTATTCTTTATGAACGCGCAGCCAGGCTTTTTCCGGTGTTATATAAGATCCGGTTTTCTTTCGTTCTTGATTGATGCTGAAAATCTGTATCGCGGCTGGTCCGTCGATCGGGCAGAGTGTTTCGCATAAACCGCAGCCAGTACAAATGCGGTCGTCAACAAAAGGACGAAGCAAGGTTTCTCCAAGAATTGTTTCATTCAAAGAGCTGATCGCATTGAAGGGACAGGCTTCATCGCAGATAAGACAAACTTTATTCTGTTCCCAGGCAATGCAACGGCTCTGGTCAATGACCGCAGTACCAATACAAACATATGTTTTTTCTTCCAGCTTCAGTTTACGTATTGCTCCGGTTGGGCAGATCTGTCCGCAAAGATTACAGTTCTTCTCGCAGCCGCCAATACGCGGAATTAATCGCGGCGTCCACAAACCATTCATGCCGGCTTCGAATACACACGGCTGCAAGCCGTTGGTGGGACAGATCTTCATGCATTTACCGCAGCGTATACAGACATTCAAGAAATCCGGTTCCGGGATCGCACCCGGCGGACGGATCAACCGGTCCCGGAGACGTTGGAAAAGAAAATTGTGGGTCAACGGTGCAAGAGCCGCGCTAGCAATGAGAGTGCGAATAAAATATCTTTTTGGCAGATCAATTGATTGCGCAGTCGGGCGCAACCGGTAGGCGATGGAATGATGAGAACATTCATAAAGACATCGCAGACACGAGATACATTCACCTTTATCGATTTTATTTTGCGGCGCGTCGATCGCCCGGGTCGGGCAGATTTTTTCGCACAGACTGCATTCATTGCACCGAACTGCAAAGCTAAATCGGAAAAGCGAAAATTTTGATACCATCGCGATCAGACCGCCCAGCGGACAAAGATTGCTGCACCAGTAACGAGTGCCAAACCACCCCAACAGTAAGATAATACCTAATCCTAATAACGCAAAGATATTTTCGGTGTAGATCGGTCCGGTTGTATAAAATATTGTATTCATAAAATAATTTGCGATTGGATGTAATGATAAAGTCAAGGTTCTCTCA
>MEUM01000054.1:0-178 GCA_001771735.1 Caldifarciminota bacterium RBG_13_43_14
GTGGCGTGTTCAATTCACTCCAAGAACCGCCGCCGTCGGTACTTTTCCGGACAGAAAAATTCGTGGCTGCATATAGAATGTCAGGATTGCCCGGATGTATCCAAATATCCCTGATTGAATACGCAAGATTACAGTCAGTCCAGCGAACACCGCCATCAGTAGTTTTATACAAACAATT
>MEUM01000054.1:186-2100 GCA_001771735.1 Caldifarciminota bacterium RBG_13_43_14
CAGAGTTATCAAATCCTGCATAGACCGTAGCTTGGTAATCAGGATGCATCGCAAAACATAAAGGTTTTTTTTGTTTCACATTTTCGTCACTCACCAGATCCCAATTCTCACCACCATTTCTAGATTTGTAGATTACATTGTAAGGTGGATAAAGAGTGGAAAAATCTGATATGCCTAAATACACAACTTGTGCATCATTAGGCTCTGTAATCACGCAGTTGGGATTAGAGATTTCCTCTTGCTCATATATTGAATCCCAGTATCCTCCGCCATTGGTGGATTTGTATAAATAATACATCGGATCTGCGCCATAGATATGCCAGTCCTGTTGACCTTCGTGCCAACCGATACTCATATCATTGACGTGCCCCGTTGGCGGCCCATTCAGCGCCTGCCACTAAGCTGCAATTGCCAGCAGTGGCAGAATGATGAGTGCCACTATTGCTTTGTACATGTCTTCCTCCTTACATAAAATATCACAGCTACTCTATTTTTATAGCTTTGTTCACCTCCTGAATATCATTCACGATCATCTCTGCAAAATATACACCGCAAGGTAACTCCTGGGCATCAATAACAATATGCCCTCCTATTCCATGCCTTATTCTATAATCACGCACCGCTTTTCCGCTCACATCAAACAATTTTATTGAAACATCCTCTATCTTGTATCGTATATCCTGAATTAGGAATCTGATTCGCAGTTCTCCCATGAATGGATTCGGATATATCTCGAGTCTTAATGGTGATGCCACCATATTCTTTCCTTGTTCACTGACCGGCATCAAAAGATCCTTGCGCTTGTAATATATCTCTCCTATCCTATTGGTTGTATCGTCACGCAAATCATACCAGAAAAGATGAAGATAACGACCATCGCAGGCAAATGATGGACAATAAGATCGGTTGAGAGTATCGGTTAATCGCACCTCAGAACCCCATGTCTGTCCTAAATCTGTGCTCAGGCGATAAAATATCTCAAAATTGTCATTAAAATCATATCGGTCATCTTCCCAGACCAGATGCAAATTGTTATTCTCAGCAAGTATGTCTGAAGCAACTGCCCGATGCGACACAGTTAAAGAATCTATCGCTTCCCAGGTGTTACCCGAATCCCTGCTTACCCGGTAAAATATATCACCAGTCCAGGAATAGGGAGAATACTTGTAGTCATACCAGGAAATATGAATACCGCCGCTATCATCTGTATCCATTGCTGGCCTTTGAGAGGCAATACTAGACTCGGAGACCATTTGGCTATCACTCCAAGTCGCACCATAATCAAAACTGCAGACACTATAGACTTCCCCATAGCGCCCATATGAGATCGCAATATTAGTGACGTCATTTGCAATGATTCTTAAAGTAGGACTATTACTCGCTGGTGTGATGGTCATTATTGGCGACCAGTTGCTGCCACTGTCAGTACTTTTTGTAAATCGCAAACTCGATGTTGAACCACCGGCACCACAAACATAAACTGTATCTCCAAATGCCTGGATTGATGAATAACCTAGATGCGGAATTAGGGTATCAATATTTTGCCAGGTCGAACCACCATCAGTACTTCTTCGGTATACAAGACCATAGTTCTGTTGTGCCCAGACAACATGAACACTATTACCAGACACTGCAATTTTAGGCATTGTGGAACTCCATGTATCTTCAATACTTAGCATCGTACTATCACTCCAGGTCAAACCGCAATCAGTACTGCGCTTGTAAAAAACCTCTTCATGAACATAACTCTCCCACCAAACTAAATGCACTGTATTGCCATTGCAGGCTGCCCTGGGGTCATAGGAGTATCCTCCAAAATACGTCAACCGCACATCGGGTCCCCAACCGGACTGGGCACTGAGAAACCTTGTTGTGACTGAAAATTGAATAAGAAAGCAACTGAGAATTACATAA
>MEUM01000054.1:2247-7009 GCA_001771735.1 Caldifarciminota bacterium RBG_13_43_14
CATATTTTGCTTTCATCAATAATCCGTTAAAAAACCGCAAAGGCGAGATAACTTCAGGTATATATGGCTTTTTAAATACCTTGGAGAAAATCAAACAGAACATCGGTTCTGAATACATCGGGCTTGCTTATGATGCCCCGGGTAAAACGTTTCGCGATGATATCTTTGAAGAATATAAAGCAACTCGTGAACCGACACCGCCGGATCTTCCATTCCAGATCGATAAGGTCAAAGAAATCTGTGAATACCTGGGAATATCCGGGTTTGAACTGACCGGCTATGAAGCCGACGATATACTGGCAACGATCGCTGCCCGGTTCAAGGACCAAGGTGAAGTATTCATTGTTACATCGGATAAAGATCTGATGCAGCTTGTTGACGACAAAATATTCGTCTACGACGCATACAAGAACCTGATCTATGATAAGAATGAAGTGGTTAAGAAATTCGGAGTTCCGCCAAAGCGCATCGTCGAATATCTGGCTTTGGTTGGTGATTCGATTGATAATGTGCCCGGCGTTCCGGGTATTGGCCCCAAACGCGCCGGTGAAATACTAATAAAATATCCGGAACTGGAACAGGCTATTGATCAGGAAAAACGGCTCAGCGGAAAGCATGATTTGATCAAATTATCGCGGCGCTTACTGAAACTTGATCAAAACGTCCCGATAAAGACGTCTATTAATGACTTATTGGTGAAACCGATTAACCTCGACAAGCTTATGCCGGTACTCACTGAGCTCGAACTTCATTCTTTTATTCGCGAACTTACCAAGAACATGGGAAAACCGGAAATAAATATTATCGCCGATCAATCAATGACTATCCCCGACCAGGGTATTTTTAGTATTCACTTTGAATCTTTATCTGAACCGATTTACGTCGGCGCGAGCGAAAATGAAGTATATGAGACATCGCTCAATAAAATTAAACCGCTGCTTGAAAGTGAAAATTATATTAAGGTCGGTTATGATTTTAAAAAAATGCTTCAGAACCTGCATATAGTTCCGCCGTTCTTTGATCTTAAGATCGTTGCCTGGCTGCTCGATCCGAACCGAAAGGCATATTCACTGGAGGAGATCGTCTATCAAAATTTACAAAGCTTTGGTGAAATTAAATCGCCGACTTCGGCCCAGCTTGCTTATCAACTTTATCACCGTCTGCTCCCTGTGCTTAAAGCCCAGGATCAGGATACATTATACTGGACGGTCGAAGCGCCATTGATCAAGGTTTTATATAATATTGAAAAACGCGGGATAAAAATCGATACTCCTTATCTGAATAAAATGGAAAAAGATATATCAAACGAGATCAAACACCATGAAAAAACTATCTATGAGCATGCTGGTCGAGATTTCAACGTTAGTTCACCCAAACAGCTTGCCCAAATTCTTTTTGAAGAAATGAAGCTTAGGCCGGTCAAGCGAATCAAAACCGGTTTTTCAACTGACGTGGACGTACTGGAACAGCTCAGCAAGGTCCATCCGTTACCGGCAATCATTTTGAAATACCGTGAACTTACCAAGCTCAGATCGACTTATATTGAACCGCTGCTGAACCTCGCTCAGCAGGGCCGTATCCATACGACTTTCAACCAGACCGGAACTGCGACCGGCAGACTTTCATCGATCAGTCCAAACCTTCAAAATATCCCGGTACGCAGTGAGGTCGGACGGCGGTTTCGGCGGGCGTTCATCACCGAGAATGGCAATTGCTTGATATCGGCTGATTATTCGCAGATCGAACTTCGCATCCTTGCCCACATCACTGGTGATAAAAACCTGATAATCGCATTTCAGGACAAGAAAGACATACATAGTCACACTGCCTCGCTGGTTTTCACCATCCCGGAATCACAGGTGACCGAAGAACAGAGACGTATGGCCAAAGTCGTAAATTATGGTCTGATATATGGAATGAGCGATTACGGTCTTGCCCAGGGTCTTGATATCAGCCGGGAGGAGGCATTACAATTCATACAGTCGTATTACAATCTATATCCTGGCGTGGCAAACTGGCGGGAACAGGCGATCGAGTTCGTGGAAAAAAATGGCTATACTGAAACATTGTTCGGCCGGCGTCGACCTTTACCCGACATAAACGGCAAAAATCATGCCCTGCGCGAGTTCACCAAACGGGCTGCGATCAATACCCCGATCCAGGGAACCGCGGCTGATATTATAAAAAAAGCGATGATTGCGGTCGAAACCGAGATGTCCCGGCAGCACCTTGAACCTGGTTTGATCCTTTCAATACATGATGAACTGCTCTTTGAGATCAAAGAAAGCGATTGTGATAAGGCAATGAAGATCATAAAAAGATCAATGGAAAATATCGTGCAAATGACAATTCCTCTCGAAATATCAATCAATGCCGGGTCGAACTGGGCAGAAATACACTAATCCGTACTCAGTAATCCGTAAACCGTAATCCGTGAAAAGATAATAAAATGTAGGGCCAGGCTTTCCTCCAGAACCGATGGTTCTTACGGAACTAGAGGTTAGCCTTGCATGGGCAAACCTGGGTAGAAATACACTGATGTCTGATTACCGATATCTGATATCTGAAAACTGTTTTCATTATTGACAAGATTAATTTAATTAGTATAATTATGGTCTATGAAAACCATGAAAACTAAGGTGCTAAAGAAAGAGAATATTAAGCGGCAATGGTATATTATCGACGCTAACGAAAAAATTCTCGGTCGGTTGGCCTCGAGAATCGCCCGGATCTTGACCGGCAAGAATAAATCACAATATACGCCGCATGTTGATTGTGGTGACTTTGTGATCGTGCTTAACGCTGACAAGTTTCGGGTAACTGGGAAAAAAATGACCGATAAGATCTACTATTCGCATTCCTTTTATCCTGGCGGTCTGAAACAAATAAGTCTTGCCGAAATGATCAGAAAACACCCTGGTCGCGCTATTTATCATGCGGTCAGCGGCATGTTGCCCAAGAACCGGTTACGAGATAGACGTTTAACACGTTTAAGAATTTATCCGAACGGTGTTCATCCCCACCAAGCACAAGGCCCGGTCGTGATCAATATTTATAAAGAAAAGCAAAAGGAGAATTAATAAGATGGCTGAACCAATTACTGGATCACGGAAACGAGCAAAGGCAAAAATCTTTCTACAGTCGGGCACGGGAATCATGAAAATAAACGGCCGAAAACCGCTCCTGTATTTCGGCCGGCAAGAGCTTGTCGATATGATCAATATACCTTTAGTGACCGCCGGAGTTGCCGGAACGGTCGATATTAATGCCCGGGTAATAGGCGGCGGTATCGCCGGACAGGCAGGTGCGGTAAGTCTAGGAATAGCTAAAGCTCTTATTAAACAGAACCCTGATTTGAGGGCATCACTAAAAAGTGCCGGACTATTACGTCGTGATCCTAGAGAAAAAGAGCGGATGAAATACGGTCATGCAAAACGCCGCAAAAGATTCCAATTCTCAAAACGATAAGGAGGATTTTTGGACCTGGTTACAGTTGAAGAATTAATAACCGCAGGTGTTCACTTCGGACACCGAACCAAGCGTTGGAATCCAAAAATGGAAAAATTCATTTTTGGCAAACGCAACGGCGTTCATATTATCGATGTGCGTCAGACTATCGAATATTTAAAAAGAGCCTATGATGCTACCGTGCATATTGCGGAACAAGGTAAAGGTATTTTATTTGTAGGAACAAAAAAACAAGCTAAAGATATTATAAAGGAAGAGGCCAACCGAGGTTCGATCTTCCATGTGACCGAACGGTGGCTGGGTGGTTTACTTACCAATTATGAGATCCTCAGTCAGCGGGTGAACCGCCTCCGCGAATTTCGGCAGATGAAAGAGGACGGACGCTGGGCAATGCTATCCAAAAAAGAATTGACTCGTATGGAACGCAGATTTACCAAACTGGTTAAGTATTTTTCTGGGGTCAAAGATATGGATCGTCTGCCTGGTCTTGTCTATATAATCGATATAAAAAAGGATCTAACCGCATTACGCGAAGCTCAACGCAAAAATATTCCGGTAGTTGCGATCGTCGACACCAATGTTGACCCCACTGAAATAACCTACCCAATCCCGGCAAACGATGATTCAATACGCTCGATCACTTTGATAACAAGGGTGATAACTGACGCCGTACTCGAAGGAAGAAAAGGCTTCGAAAGCGAAGAGGAAAAGGAACAAAATGGATCTTGACAAAGTACGTGAACTTAGAGCCAGGACCGGTGCGGGTATTGTAGACTGTAAAAATGTTCTTGTCGAAACCAATGATGATATCGAAAAAGCGGTTGATTTATTGCGCAAAAAAGGCCTGGCACTAGCTGCAAAAAAGGTCGGCCGGGTCGCCAAAGAAGGCATAATCGACGCATATATACATCCCGGTGATCGCCTTGGTGTATTGGTTGAGGTAAACTGCGAAACTGATTTTGTGGCCCGAACCCAGGAATTCAAGAGGTTTGTCCGGGACATCGCATTACAAATTGCAGCCAGCGAACCAATCGCGGTCAGTCGCGAAGAACTACCCTCCGACGTCATTGAGCGCGAGAAAGAGATCTATATGAGCATGGTAAAAGACCTGAAAAAACCTCCGGAGATCGTTGAAAAAATCGTCAACGGCAAGCTTGAAAAATTCCATGCGGATGTCTGTCTATTGGAACAACCTTTCGTAAAAATCCCCGAGAAAACGGTGGCCGATTACATAAAAGAGCAGATCGCAAAGTTTGGTGAAAATATTGTCGTCCGTCGATTTATTCGTTTTCGA
>MEUM01000055.1:0-2458 GCA_001771735.1 Caldifarciminota bacterium RBG_13_43_14
CCTTTAATAACCCGTCTTTTTACAATGTCAACCGAAGCAGCACGCATTGCTCCGGATCTAATGATGTTCTTGAGAATAATGTTCGTATTTTATCCTATGACTGCGCTGGGCATGCTTTCATCATCAATGTTCCAGGGCACAGGAAAAGGATTGTATTCACTTATCATGACGCTGATCCGTACTATCATACTTGCCGCCCCAGCTGCCTATATTCTTGCGATCATATTCAATATCGGCTTACCCGGTGTCTGGTGGGGGATTGTAATCGGTAATTCGCTGGGAGGAATAATTTCATTCACCTGGGGAAGAATTTATGTAACTAAGCTAAAAAAACGCTTAACGCTAGATGCTAAACGCCAAACGCGGAAGATTTGAAAAGGATAACAAAAAAGGCGTAATGCGTAAAGCGTGCAGCGTAGAGCATATTGTATAGCGCGAAAGGAGAACTTAATGAAACGTACTATATTATGCTTGATGGTAATCGCAGCATCATTAATCCTGGCCAATGATAAAAATAATGATTTTGTATCGCCAAAGGTGACTTTTGATACGTTTATCAATGCAGTCCGGGAAAGAAATATGGATCTTGCCCTGCTTTGCTTTTCAACCGAAATTAGAAATGACATCGCGGCGGAATGGAAAAACGAAGACCTGCCGGATTCGATATGGTATGAAATTACCGCTGAAGAAACAGGAACTGACGAGGCAGTTATTGAAGTGACTATGTGGGACGATATTTCCGATCGTAAAGTCAATGAAAGGATCTGGTTCGTACCCGAAGAGGATGGCTGGAAAATAGTATTCGAACCGCCATCAGGTGATGATCGTGGCGGTTTTGATACAACCAAAGAATAGAAAGTTTCTGTCGATCTACTTTGTAATAATAATTTTTTCGGTGATGCGCTCCTGATTTTCCGATTCTAACACAATAAAATAAATGCCTGCAGACATATTTCCTTGTACCGGCAATTGAAAATCATTTATTTCCTTCGACAATTTTCCATCATATATTATCTGCGATTTTCGACCCGAACAATCATATAAACATAACTTGCTTTTCGTATCTTCATTATTAATAACCCGGATCGTAAAACATGAATTCGATATTGTCGGCGCAACGATCAATTTTCTCGATAACATGATCCCTTTTGGATCCATTCGGTTTTCAAAAATATATACCCATGGTGAACCAGGATAATGATAGCCGAGATCAACTACTCCTTCATCATATATAGTGTCCGTGCGCGTCGTAGATGTGTTTAGTTGCAGACTTTCCGCGGCGGTAAAACCATAATCAAAACATGGACTATTCACTGCCTGGCCGGCTGCGATCTGGCTCAAATAATAATCCCCCAGCGGCCCGGCAACGAAAAGCGGATCAAGCGATATATCATTAAGCCCGGGCGCAAAATTATAATAATTACCGCCAGTATTATTCCAAACATCATTAGGCATCAAGGTTGCGTGAGCACTGCCCGATCCGCCAATACCACCACCGTAAAGAGCGTTATTATTCACGACGATATTATTGGCAATAATATTTGTTGAATCATCAACGTTGATGCCGCCGCCCCGGCTTGTGTTACCTCCAATGCAGCTATTGCCGACTATTGTATTGTTATATATTATCGTACCGTTTTCAACATGAATTCCAGCGCCGTAATTCCAGATATTGGATTGGGCAATGTTGTTATAAATCAAATTTGATAGTATATATGCTGTGCAATCATTATAAGTATGTATCCCCACCCCATAACCGCGATCACCGCCATAGGCAACATTGGAATGAATAATATTATGACGAATATCCGGGATTGTGTTTTGATCGCAAAATATGCCCGCGCCATAATTCCAGTAACCACCAATAGTCGAATCATTCATGATAAGATTACCGATAATAAACGGCGCCAAACCATCATCGATATAGATCGCGCCTCCGTAATTCCAGTATTCACCGCGGGCAACATTAGCATTAAAAATATTATATTCTATCCTTGGAGCTCCAGATCCATCACAATGAATTCCGCCTCCATATACCCAGGTCGATGTACCTTGGGCGGTGTTATACTGAATTATATTACCGACTATATTTGGCGATCCGTATGAATAAATTCCTCCGCCTTTAATTGCAAAGCCATTCTGAATCGTGAAACCTGCAATGACCGTATTTATATTATATGCATAATTCGGAAAATTAATTACCCGGCCAGCATTATTACCGTCAATGATAGTCGTTACCGGACCGGATTCGGACATGAGACTCAGACCATCGGTCATGGGCCAAGAAATATTCTCAACATAGGTATTAGCGGCGACCAGTACTGTATCTCCATATTGAGCGGCATTCAATCCCTGTTGAATAGTTGGATATTGGGCAGGCACACGAATTATTGTTGCGTTCGCAAAAAAAGTTATAAACAGCATGATTATACTGATCCAAATATGATAACATTTCTTG
>MEUM01000055.1:2475-2750 GCA_001771735.1 Caldifarciminota bacterium RBG_13_43_14
TGTAGATAATGATTGATTTTAACGCATTGTCAAGAGTTTTTCCATGTTTCGATACTTAAATGTATTTTACCCCTTGACATATGTACAAATAGTAATATAATTAATTGTTACCTGTATTACGGATAACGAAAGGAGTTATATGAAAAAGTCAAAATGGTTACTGTGTGGTCTGATGCTCGGCGTGCTTAGTACTGCCTTTGCAGCACAGCGTGTTGTAGTATGTGAAGAAGCATACTCTGAAGGTTGAGGAACCTGCAATGCAGCCAGTGGTACAC
>MEUM01000055.1:2786-3805 GCA_001771735.1 Caldifarciminota bacterium RBG_13_43_14
CATTGATCGAAATGCACGCTAGTTCAGGCTATCCGCTTTACAATGCCGAGGCGCGTTCACGCTGGTTTTCTTATCCACCTCCGTACTGGTACAATAATTCATGGTATTATGCAACTCCCTGGCTGTGGTATGATGGTAACCCGCATGGAAGTTATACATATTCACAATGGCAATCAAAGATCGTTGCCCGCATGAATCAACCTTCGCCTTTTACCATGAGCATGTGGGGTAGCTACAACAATCTTGATGGCACTGGTACGATCTACTCTAAATTCCGCAATGATTCGACCGCAACTATCTCAGGAAATGTCTTGTTTGTGATCACGGAAGATAGCCTGTATTATGCAGGACCCAATGGTGATGTCTGGCATAATCATGTTGCCCGGGACTATATCCCCAATATTATCGGTACGTCAGTATCGATACCGCCCGGTGATTCGGTCACGGTAAGCCAGCCATTCACAACCCAGGCTTCATGGAATCTCAACCGGTTGGAGATCGTTTCCTTTCTCCAAAATCCAAACCTGTCACCGGATTCGACCAAAGAAGTAAAACAGGGTGGCATGATCAGGATCGTGAATCTGGCAATTCAAGATTATGACAGCAAACATCTAGCTCAAAGAGTTTTGCCAACACCCAATCCCTGTATTGATGGCACAAAATTCACTTTCCAATTGAATAATGGTTCAAGCTACAATATTAATATTTACGACGAATGCGGCAGTCTTGTCCGCCGACTTTCAGGGGTCGCGACCGGTCAAATTGATAATCTACGCTGGGATTTAAAAGACAATGACAATAACCGGGTAAATGCCGGCGTTTATTTCTTCCGCTTTGTTAGCGAAGAAATGAATTCCAACGGTAAAATAGTCGTGCGTTGATTCTTCTGCTTATAATATAAAGGCGCAAGCCAATAAAGTGCTTGCGCCTTTATATTGTTGATAATAAAATACTGAACTTATTTAAGAACCCTAAACGAAAGCGAAATCCGGTGCGTCAAACCAAGCTTTCCATAAGGG
>MEUM01000055.1:3815-5169 GCA_001771735.1 Caldifarciminota bacterium RBG_13_43_14
AGTCCAATCCAAAACCCTTTAACCCTATTCCGATACCGGCTCTCAAACCAGAAAGTCCTTCGACCCCGGATCCATTTCGATAGCCGGTTCTTAAAGCCAGTATTTCGGCAATCCAATACTCGACACCAAGCGCAAAACCAATCGGTTCAGCATTGGAAACAATAAAATCCTGCGTAAACCCCAAATTATGCAGGTTATATCTCCAGCCAAATCGAAAGATAATCGGTAATGGATACCGCTCCTGGTCAAGTCTGAGGCCGGTACCAAGATTAGTAATCGATAACCCAGTTTTCAATCCCTTAATCGGCAGATTATAGGCTGCGCCAAAATCAATTGACATCGATGATGTGCCGAATTCCTCATTAGATTCACGAAGATATTTAAAAGATGCTCCCAGTGACAGATCACCTAATTCCCTTGCATAGCCAATGCTCGCAGTCCAGTCGGATGCCGAAAAAGTCTCGCCGGTTGAATCGCCTCTTATCGTAATGACCGGAATCCCGCCCGAACTCCAGTAATTAAACGCAAAACCAAAAGTACCGATTTTCTTGATTGCGAACGCTGAAGAAAAATATTCGTGATTCATTCCCATCAGCCATGCATTATGCATAAAAATCAAGTCGATCGATTTAATCCTACCAAGTCCGGCGGGATTATAAAACATGGCTGAGGCGTTATCGATAAAGGAAACCGACGCTTCACCAATACCGACGATTCGGGCATCAACCGGGATCCTCAAGAAAGCAGCTCCGGCATCGCCAACACCGGCATATAACAACGAGGTACCTAAAATAAAGATTATGGCCGTGATCTTATTCATTTTATCCCCCTTAGCGAATAACCGAAAGTCTGCCTTTTTTCATTTCACCATCAGACGCAGTCACGAGGTATATATAGATTCCGCTCGCCACTTCCGCATCCCAGGCAATATGACCATCGCCATCGCTGTCAGTCTCCGGACCGAAAACCAATGTCCCGGCAAGATCATAAATTCTTATGGTTGCATCATTGGTAAGACCCTGGAAATGAATTGCATCATGTGAAGGCTCGCTGTTAGGCTTGAATGGAATTGGTGCGATCCTGAGTGAATCAAGACTTCCGCGAGGTTGTGGTCCGTAAATCACCACCCTGAACATCTCCTGTACAAGCGCACCGAGCGAATCCACACCTTCGATAGTGACCGAACCGGAGTAAAACCCCTCGGTCATATTAACAGGAATCACAACTGCGAGCGTGCAAACAGCGATCTGCCCTACAATCATGCTCTGGGGTAAACCAAGCACAAAGATACTATCGATCATGCCACCCGGTCCGCTCAATGAACCGAATGTCCGAAGTGAATCAATTCGTGACA
>MEUM01000056.1:0-6227 GCA_001771735.1 Caldifarciminota bacterium RBG_13_43_14
AGAATCAGCCCAAGGCGCAAGATTGTTATCCGCGGCCATATATATCAAACCAGTCCAATCTGTGGAAAAAAGCATCGTAGCAGCTGCGGTAATGATCATGAACATTGTCAGAATTTTAATTCTATTTGCAGTCAAGTCAAGGTTTAACCAAATGGTCAAGGGTTTAGGTAAAGATGCTTGATACAGACTGGAAAATGAGTGATGGTTTGGAAAGATGAATTTCTGATATTCTGGTTTGCTGATATCCTACCCACTGATCTTCTAGTATTCTGATATGCTTAGCCACTTAATTACTTGATTACCAATTACATAATTACTAATTACATTTACGTTTTGCATATCACTGCATAGTTACGGTGTTCTTTATCGCCGGCGCGGTAGGAATAGAAAATATCATTGCGGCATTTTGTGCACCACGGCAGGTCGGCGATCAATTTATCCCTGCCCAGGACACCAATCACGGCGGTTTTCAGATCAAGAAATACCCTTCCATTTCTTTTTTGAATCGTTCCCGGATCATGATCAGCAAAAATTTTTTCAACGTCGGGCTTGATTTCATAACAGCAAGGTCCAATCGATGCGCCCAATACATATTGATAATCGATCATAAATCTTTTTGCTTGATCGGCGATGCCGCTGGCAATACCGCGCCACCCGCAGTGGATAGCGCATATTTTTTTTTCATTAAAAAGAAAAACCGGCAAGCAATCAGCGACCTTTAGGCCCAGACAAACATCCTTACGACTACTGATCAACCCGTCTCCGGTCACCGGTGCATTCTCATCGATATTGGTTATGTTATGCGAATGCACTTGTTTTTGAAAAATCGGTTTAAACCTTCGGTTAAATAATGCATTACCTTTTTTCGTCGAATACATCATTATCGCTCCGGGGATTTCCAGCTGATAAAAATACATGTCCGGCGTATCAATGTTCTGCCACTCCATAATTACACTTTTTTTATCGCTTTCACTTTCATTATAATTTTCTGTCGGACGGTAAAGGTCTCCTCAGCGATTGAAAATAGACAATTGATACGGGTTTTGCCGACCTCAAAATCAAGAATACTTTCGGCCTGTTCGTATGCGATCGCATCGAAGACTTGATTGTTCTGGCGCAGGGCGAATTTTAAATGGTCCTTACCGACAACCCTGGGAACGCCGACTATTTCCAGGTTCTCGCTGTAGAAAACAGGTTGCGGGTTAGCCATGCCGGTAGGCTCAAAGTATTTTAAAAATAACAAAAAATTCTCATTAAGGTCGTCGAAACTGACCGGCAGATCATACCAGCCTTTGCGTTCGAAGATGGATTTGTCCATATCCACGGCCAGGGTATTGATCCGTTCTTTCAGGCTTTCAATATTCGATACTGGTAGCGTCAAACCCGCGGCCTGACTGTGCCCACCAAAGTTCGTCAGGAGATCCCTGCAGCCACTTAAAGCATCGGTAATATTAAAACCCGAAATTGACCGGGCCGAACCTTTTGCCATACCCTCTTTTATGCTTAGAAGTATTGCCGGCCGGTAAAACTCATCAACCAGTCTTGAAGCCACGATGCCGATAATACCTTCATGCCAGTCAGGTTTGCCAAGAACGATTATTGACTGCTTCTCGATTTGATGTTCATCGATCATTGAACGCGCCTCCAAATAAGTATCTTTCTCTATTTTTTGCCGCAGCTGATTGTCGTTCGATAGATTGCTGGCCAGAGCCCGCGCATGACCCGGATCCGAAGTAAGGAACAATTCGAGAGCTTCACGGGCATCACGCAATCGTCCACAGGCGTTGATCCTGGGACCGATCACAAAATTCAGATGATATGCAGTTATATTTCTTTTCAAACCTGCATTCTCCAGCAAAGATCTGATACCGACCTTAGAACTATTAAGTATTTTTTTTATGCCGAATTTAGCAATAACCCGGTTCTCGTCGATCAATGGCACAAGATCAACTACCGTGCCCAGTGCCGCCAGATCAAGATGATCATAGATCTCATCATCCGCGATCCCGAAGCGCTTACCTATTGCCTGGACGAGTTTGAAGGCGATACCGGCGCCGGAAAGCTCTTTGAATGGATAAAGTTCATCTTTGACCTTAGGATTTAAGATCGCATAAGCCCCGGGCAAGGTCTCCTTGGGCATATGATGATCGCAAATTATCACATTTATTTTATTGTTTTCCGCGTGGGCAATCTCTTCATTGGCCGTAATGCCGCAATCGACCGTTATCAGCAAGCGGCAATTCTCTTTCAATGCATGATCGATACCATTCTTTGCCAGACCGTAGCCATCCGTGAACCGATTCGGTATATAACTGATTACTTCCAATCCGATCTTTTTTAAAATGATAACCAGCAGCGCGGTCGCGGTTATGCCATCGGTATCATAATCACCGTGGATCAGTACTTTTTCCTTGCTCTGCCGAGCCTGGACAATACGGTCAATCGCCTTTTCCATATCATTGAAAAGAAATGGATCGTGCAGGTCTTTCAATGAAAGAGCGAAGAACTTTTCGATCTTTTCCGGGGTATCAAAACCGCGCTGAGCGAGAATCTCGATAATTCCGCTCGGTATTGTTTTACCTCTGATCTCTAGATCAGACGCATCAGTCCTGGGTTTTTTAGCGATCCATTCCATTGTTTTTTAAAATCCTTTGGGTTCAAAAAACAGGGTGGCCTGTAAGCCGGGTTCTGTAAATGATAGCCATTTATCTTGTCCTGATATCACTACCAGGCTCTGCGCAACCTACCCACCCCTCACCTGCGTGAACAGAATGAAACGGGCCATTTCATTTGGGGCTGCTTGGTTTTGCTTCGGATGGGGTTTGCCGAGCCTCTGATGTCGCCATCAGAGCGGTGGGCTCTTACCCCGCCGTTTCACCCTTTCTCCGCATTTTTGAAAATGCGGAGAGGTTTATTTTCTGTGGCACTTTCCACCCTTATTAGAGGTCTTCCCGTTAGGAAGCATCCTGCCCTGTGAAGCCCGGACTTTCCTCTCTTATCGAGCGGCTATCCAGCCACCCCGACAATATTATAACAGTGGCTTCTGGTCATGTCAACAACCAACACCTACTCTATATTTTTACTTTTACCCTCGCAAAAATACTGCGGCCCGGCATTGGATAATCGAGATCATCGATCGAATAACCGAATTGGGTTGCATAGGCAGTATTCAGTAAATTCTTTGCCCCCAGTACAAATGAAATCTTGCCAAAAAAATTGCGTTCGATCGAAAGATCAATGATCTGATATGCATTCAATGTCTTGGTCTGCATGAAAACATTCGGATAATCGCTATAATCCGGATAGTAATTGACCCGCTCGCCGACCTGAACGAAACTCGCTCCTAATTGCATAGCATATGGCAATTTTATCCAGGTTTTAAGCGTTAAATTATATAATGGAACAAAAGCTGCTCCCCTGGAAATGTTCTCGATCTCGATATGAGACGTATCTGCCGGCCAGTCATAAAAATCATAAACAATCTCATCATTCTGCTGTTCGCTATCCAGGTATGTAGCACCTAGTTCGAATCCATAATTGCGTGATCTCAGCAATGTTTCGATCTCAATGCCCTTAACATTCAGATTGTTCAAATTCTGTGGTTCCCAGAACATATTATCCGCCGGCATCCAGGCAATGCGATCGATTATCAATCGGTGAAATCCAGATAAAGCGATAAAAGAATTGACCGTGGGCGTACTTTCTATCCTTAATTCATAAGCCCAGCCGTGTTCGGGTTTAAGCTCCGGGTTTCCGGATAACGGATAATAAAGGTCATTGAATGTCGGCGCTCGAAAAGCACGGCCGGTCGACATTTTTATGATCAGCCATTCTGAAATACTGCCGGTCAATCCGACCTGCGGTGAAAGAAAAATACCGAAATCCGGATAATAATCTAACCTTAAGCCGGTCAGGATCAACGATCGTTCGCTGATCCGTTTATTGATCTCGAACCAGGCGCCAACGCTGAATGAAGAAACCTGCCAGCTTGTATCCGAGAACATAGCATTTTCATCGGCATCAAGCGAATCATAGCGTCCGTCAATCCCGATCGCCCATTCGCTATTCCCAAATTGATAATCCAATATACTGCTGATTCCGAGGGTATTGGTCAAATAATAATAATTTTGAACGATTGTATCATTATTATAACCCACGTAAAAGCTATTGAAATCGGTTTGCCTGCGGTCAAGATAGATCTTATTCGACCATTGCAAATACTGATTGATCATCCAGTCGCAATCCAGATCGTTCAGAATATTAACATCTGATTCGCGGTCCAGCGGTGAATAGGACGTACTGTCCGCAAGCATTGGGCCGGGCGTGCCATAATCTTTCTTGCCGTAATTTACCCTCGCCGCAATTGACACATCAGTCAATTCGTAAATAAGACCGGTACTAAAATTGTAATCCTTGAAATCAGTATTGATCCGGAAGCCATTGGATGCGCGATAACCGCCGTTAGTTTCAATTATGAATCGCCCAAGCGGATAACCGATCCGGGCAAAGAAGTCCTGATCCTCGATCGATGCATCGTTGCCAATTGAGGATATCTGAGCCTGCATAAACATTTCCGGTCTGGTAAGATCGCGTCTGGTAATGATATTGATCACGCCGCCCAGGGCATTGGCACCGTATACATTCGAGGCGGCTCCTTTCACGATCTCGATACGCTCGACCGTGTTGATATTGATCGCAGAAATATTTGCCATGCCCGTAGTAATGCTGTTAAATGGTCGTCCATTGATCAAGACCAGGATACCGTTGGCCTGAATACCCCGTATGGTAACGCTCGAAAGCGCTCCCCCGTAGTCCTTGATATCGATCCCCGCTTCTTTTTGCAGGACTTCATTCAGGTCTTTGGCGTTAGCCGCTTCAATGTCCTTTTTGTCGATCACAATGGTCGCAACTGGTAATTCTTTGACCGCAGCCGGATAACGCGTTGCCGTTACGACGATCTCATCAATATCATAAACCGCATCGGTTAGGGATAATAGACATAACAATAGCATCATATTTACCTCCTTTCGTCCGAAGGAATGCTTATTGAATCAGCAGATAGGTCTCCTGGCTTCCCCGCCCCTAACCGTCTTCCCATTCTGCGATTTGCAGAACAGTGACCTTATTGGTTAGGGAATTCTCCCCTATTATCCTGATAAAAAATAGGGGCGGGGTCACAGTGGCGGCGACCGCGGCCGAATCTCACGGCGCTTCCCTTTGATCTAACTGACCGCATCATTATATAATAAAAACTACAGCTGTCAATGATCGCAGTTGCTGCATATATTAAAAATCCAAAACACCTAAACGCCTAAAAATAAATAGTCTATGGGTTGGGGTTTGGATGCTGGATACATGATACAGGTAATCATGTAATTACGTAATTGGTAATTGGCGATTAGTGATTGGTTCTTGCTTTTTTTTCGGTCTACGGATTACCAATTACGGTTTACGGTCTTTTTAGGTTCCTACTTCCAATTTATTAAGTTATTAAGTTTTATATTAAGCTATAAATATACGTAAACAGCAAAATTAATATCAACCCGGGCAGAAAATTTGCAACCTTAATTGCTTTTAATCCCAATAATTTTATTCCTATCCCAAAAATAATTATCCCGCCCACGCTGGTAAAATCGCTTAAATATATCGGATCGGTCAGGAATATCAATTGCCGGGATAATAATACCAGCGCGCCCTGAATCAACAGAACGGCTATGCTCGAAAACATCACTCCCAGTCCCAGGGAAGAAGCCAGGATCAAGGCTGAAACTCCGTCCATTAATGATTTAATGAAAAGTAAATTATGATCGTTCTCGACCCCGGCTTTTATGCAGCCAAGTATTGTCATCGGTCCGACGCAGAACAATACGCTGGCAAATACAAAACCCTGGGCAAAAGATGCATGTTCATTATATCGAACCAGGGTCTTCAATTTCTCGCCCAGCGCTTCGATGCCTTCCTCGATCTTGAGAATCTGACCGATTGCACCGCCTAAAACCATGCTCAGAACCACCAGCAGTCCATTTCTCATCTCAATACCCATTTTTATTCCCAGTACGCAGGTGAAAAGACCCAAGCCGGTCATGATTAACTGCTTGATGTTTTCCGGTATACCTTTTTTTAACAAAAACCCAAACAGGCTGCCGATCAACACTAATATGGTATTGGCGATAACACCGATCATATATTATTATATGGCTAATGTTCAAAAATGCAACCGGTCACAG
>MEUM01000056.1:6243-6480 GCA_001771735.1 Caldifarciminota bacterium RBG_13_43_14
AATAGTGAACACGCTTGCTACATCTTGACATTAAGTGGCGAACTGTTATAATTATTTGAGTGTAAGCAGGGATAATGATGGGTTCTGCAGCAATGCATCTCGATGATGACAAGGTAATTATTGAAAGACTTTTAAATTTGACGTATTCACTTCTTGTTTTCTCCTTTTTCTTTTTTCCTTCCTTCCTATTTAGCCAGTCTGGCTGGGGACCGGATGTGCGTTTGACTTATCGGCAGG
>MEUM01000056.1:6614-8765 GCA_001771735.1 Caldifarciminota bacterium RBG_13_43_14
GGCGAGGATGTGCGGTTGACGCCGGAAGATAGTATATCAGCAGTAATGCCCAGCATTGTGGTTTGGGGTAATAACGTGCACACGGTATGGAAAGAACAAACTGCATACTACCTTGCTATTTGTTATCGAAGAAGTGAAGATGGTGGTGAAACCTGGGGTAGCATTGATACAATTTTGAAAACAAATGAAGATGGTTGGTATCATCCCTGGATAGATGCTAATAACAACAATATATTCATTGTTGTTGTCAAAAGCGGCGGTGGTCGGTTGGTTTTTGTAAAAAGCACAAATAACGGCAATTCGTGGTTGCCGCCGCGTGAAATTACGGTAGCCACGAGTCTACCCCGTATTAAAAACAGCTATGCGAATTCTTTGTTTCTCGTTGTTGTCTACAACAATACACCAGAAGTTTATAACATCCGAAGCTTTAATGAAGGTGAGACCTGGCTTGACAGTCAAATGGTTTCGGAAAACGACGGCATTGGTTCTCAGCATCCGGCAATGGATACCGACGATAGCAGTGGGATTCACATCACCTGGTATGACTATAAATATAGTCCCTACTCCTGGACCGGCGATATCTTCTACCGGGCAAGCAGAGATTCAGGCAACACTTGGGTGCCGATTGATTCATTGACGGTTCAGCACCGGGCAGTGGCTTCGGATATTTTATCAGGAGGCAATAATTTGCATTTGGTCTGGGAGGATGACCGGCATGGTTTTGATGATAATTTTGAGATTTATTATCGGATGAGTATGGATTTAGGCATGACCTGGGGGACTGAGGTGAGATTGACAAATGCCCTTAATTGGTCTCGCGAACCATCGCTTGTCTGTGATGGTCAATACCTTCATCTTTTCTGGTTTGACCTGCGGGATGACCCGAGTAATATCGTAGGAGAGATCTACTACAAAAGAAAAACATTTACCGGTGTTAATGAAACACAGACAGTGAAATATTTGCCTGCAGATTTGTCTTTAGATTGTCCTACAATTTTAACAAGGAATTCTCTAATTCGGTATGACTTAGGAAGCAATAATGAAGGCAAGATAGATTTAATAGATGTCACTGGTAGAATCATTGAGACTTTCCCAGTGCATCAGGTTTCGGGTGAGTTTGTGTTGGGTTTCAACAAAGAGGTGCATGATGGTGTGTATTTTCTAATGCTTAAAGCGGGTCGTAAATGGACAATAAAGAAAGTGGTTAAGGTGAAATGATGGTGATGGCTCTAAAGAGCGGAATTAGTCTTATGGACGGAATAAAAATGGATACAAGATGCATAATTAAAGATTCAGGATTCAAAAATCTGTTTGAATCCGCATCAATCTGTATGAATCAATTTCTTTGCATAGTAAAGAAAGGAGGATAAAATGAAGAAACTATTAGCAACACTAATAACCTTGCCACTGCTGGTAATTGCGGCCGAGTGGCAGTCATTGAATGGTCCGCCTGTGGGCAGGGCGGATGATATGAGTATTGGTTTGTATCAAGGTGAGTGGGTCATCTATGCGGCTGATGCGACGCATAAGTTGTATAACTCAGTGAATGAAGGGGAATACTGGAATTCGATACCAGATTTGAATGTAGTCAATCCTACCTGTGTGATTACTGATGAAAGCAATGCCCAGGTGGTTTACATTGGTAAGAATGCTGATATGCCGGTCTGGAAATCTATCACCGGCGGCGAGACCTGGGAGCCCAAGAGTTACGGCATCACCAACACCAGTCCCTTATGTTTTGCCATGGATCCTAATAATTCCAGTGTGATTTATCTGGGGTGTAGATCCAGTGGTGCTTATGATATGTTTAAAACAACTGATGGTGGTGCGGAATGGAATGCCTTGACAAACTTTCCCAACACCACGGTCAATGAGATTGCCATTACCCATGACCCTTTAAGAGGCACCTGGATTTATGCCGGGTGTTCAGAAGGAGACTATGGCATCTGGAGGTCCACTGACGGCGGTAATAACTGGAGTCAAGTATTCAGCGACGACCATGTTTATTCAGTGGCATTTGCCAATCAAAATGTAGGGTATGCCGGGTCCGGTGGTAGTCCCTACGGTGCATACAAAACCACAAATGCCGGTGAGACCTGGCAAGAATTGTCAAACTTGCCGCCAAATAAGGTAAATGATATAGTAGCGATA
>MEUM01000056.1:8772-10411 GCA_001771735.1 Caldifarciminota bacterium RBG_13_43_14
ACACTGTCTATGCGGCAACAGATGCCGGTATTTTCTTAAGCGCTGATGGTGGGCAACAATGGGCTGAAATGAACACCGGCATATACGTTAAGAAAGTTAACACTATTATTGTGAATCCGGCAAATCCTCAGCGTCTGCATATCGGCGGAGATGTGTATGTTTCTCGAAGCACAGATGGTGGCCACACCTGGGAGGAGAGAGCAAAAGGATTCAAGTTGTGCTATGCTGTTAGTATTGGTATGAGTCTACCCGAGGCAATTTATGTGTTGGCATCTGAGACCGTTCATCGAAGCGGAGATCAGGGGCAAAGCTGGACAACGGTTGATAATGGAGGGACTTATCTCCGCTATGCGATTGTTGCTGATCCAAACGATCCTCTTCGGGCTTTCCATTTTTTTGAAACAGTGCACGATGTCAATTTTGTCAGGCGGACAACAAATGGTGGGCAGACCTGGGCGAATTTATTTGAGGGGGTGGACGCGACTTACACTTCGGTTGCCGTTGATCCGATCGATGGTCAGATCATATATTTAGCTTTTCGCGATCCATCGCCGGAAGTTTATGGACTTCAGAAAAGTACTGATGGTGGTGACTCGTGGGAAAACATAACTCCCGGCGCCGGCATTGTTTCCTTGAGTGTTGACTTATGGTCTCACCAGATGGTGTTTGCCGGGGGAAGCGCGTTAAATCCGAGCGAGCAACCTCAGGCTTGTGTCCATAAAACGACTGACGGAGGAATAAATTGGAATACCCACTACTTACCAGCAAGCAATGCTGTAGTTTTTGATATCTGCTCAAATTCCCTAACCAACAAAGTTTATGCTCGTGTTAACGGCCCGGCTGTACAGGGTGTATACAAAAGCAGAGATGGCGGTGAGAGTTGGGAGAATTGCGGGTTTCTGGGGCAGAATATTACTGCCCTCACAATGGATTATGCCGAGCCTGAAATTCTCTATACGGCTTTGCAGGAAAATCCTTCTTCTGGACGGACCTTCTCGACGGTGGACGGCGGTGCCGAGTGGATAGAAACACAAAATTCACTTCCCGGTGATGCGGAAGACTTAGCGCTTGACATTCATCATCCGGGTTCAGTTTATGCTGGGACTAATAGTGGTGTTTATTGCCTTACGCCCACCTGGCGGCATAAATCACTAACATCCTCTTCGCCTTATGCTACTTTTGCCAATAATGGCAAGAAACTTCTGAGATATCAGGATGATCTCTGGGTCACGTATGAATCCGGCGGTGTGATTTACGTAGTGCGCTCGACTGATCTGGGTCAGACCTGGTCCAGGAAGATCGAACTTGGTCACGGTTATCATTCCTGCCTCGGCATGAATGCGGTGGTGTTTCCATCGGATCCGGGCATTGCCTGGCGGGCTGACGGCGCCGAGACCGACACGATTTACTTTTCAAGGCGGGTTGCCGGCGACAACTGGTCGGCACCGGCCGTGATCGCGGTTTCGAGTCCGGAAAATGAATTGGGTTTTGGTTTATTGTCATTGGTTATTGATTCAGGCAATAATGCTTGCCTGGTGTATGAGAATAAGGACGACGGCAGGATTTATTATGTCGAATTTGACATTTATTCGATCGAACCAACTGAGCCGTTGGACATTGCTGCGGGCCAGGATCCGAG
>MEUM01000057.1 GCA_001771735.1 Caldifarciminota bacterium RBG_13_43_14
TCTGTTTCATCCATAAATTCCAGGAGGAGGCCGGTTTTATAATTTGCAGTCGGGACCCACATTTTATCGGTTGGGAAAAGATCCGTTATCCGCCGATAATAGTACAGGGCGCGGATGAAGTCGCCCCGGCCGAAATACGCCTCGGCAAGCCAGTAAAGTGATGGGGGTTCAGGATGAGAACGCACCGATTGAACCAGATGTCCGATCGCCAAACGGAACCGACCGGATCTCAAGTAGGCATATCCGATATCGTATAACAGCTCTGGCATTTCCACGTCACTGATCAACGTGATCAATCTTTTACCGGCATCAATCGCTATTTCCCAACGGACTCCTTTTTTTGCGCATATCATCTGATTTTTCAAAGCATCGTAGCTCAACGAATCATATTGAGCTGCGATCGCGTAATAATCCGCTGCTTGATTGAAATCCTGATTGAAATATAGAATAGTGGCGATCTTAAAACATGCATGATAATAACATCGGCCATCGGGAAAGTTCTGAATGAATAGTTGAAGACGATCCAGAGCAGTTCCATGATCACCTTGAATGAAGGGCAATAAAGCCCATTTATAACTTATCGCCTCCATGTCTTGAAGAGTATCAGTAATTATTGAATCCAAAAAATAACGTGCGCGGCCATAATTCTTAATTCCGATCAGATGATCGGTATAATAATCCAGGATTTGAGATCGCAGAGCGATCTGATGTACAACTGCCAGAGATTCAGCGATCCCGATCTTACCGATACCAGCAAGGCTGCAGATCTTCATGCGCATGAGCGCCGTATCCCCGGTTTCACTATCGGGCATTATTTTAAGAACACGATCGAATTCCCGGTCTTTAAATAAAAGACTTAATAGATCTCGATTTGCCTCAGCAAGAATCAATGAGTCCTTGCTTATATTCAATATTGACTCATAAAGAGAATAAGCCTTGCGCCCGGCATTGATCAGACTGCGAGCCAGCAAAAGATTAAGTTTTGGTGAAAGCTCACCGGCAATGATTAAATCGATCGCCGACCGTTTATAATCTTGCTTGTAAAAATAATATTGGCCGCGGACTTTGCGGAAAAAATGCTGGGTATTCACATAATTTCGATAGGGTTCTATTAATTGCAGCGCTTGAGGATATGCGCGCTGATTTAAAAACCTTTCACAATATATTGAATCAAACAAGAAACAGGAACCGTAAACTTTTCGCAATGAATCAAGGTTTGTGATCATAATATCAGAATTACCAATGGAATCAACGATGCCAAGGGAGCACCGAGGCGCTATCTCTTGATTCAAGCATAAAATTAGAAGATCGTATTCATCATCATCACGCGGTTCGAGCTTCACGGTTTTGCCTTTATACAATGCTGTCAATAACATTTTTTTATTCAGCATCGAGGCAGTATCAAGCTGATCGATGTAATTTTCGGCGTTCGCTCGGTCAAAAAAAAGACTCAGCCGCGCATAGTGGAATTTCATTTCCTGGCCAAACTCCTTGTTATCCAGCGTTAAAAATGCATCATACGCTTTCAAAGTATCCCCACTATCAAGTGCCAATTCGGCAAGAAAAATATATTTTTCGGGTCCGCTCATTGCCTGATAAAAACGTTCTTTGGCCACTGTGCTATCAGCGATGTTCGCTCTTAGTATAAGCACGGTATCAGTTTGTCCCATTGCGGCCAGCATAAAATCAGCCAGCCGATCGCGTTTCCGTTCGATCAAACCGATCGCAATATCCCAAAATAATGTACTATCCACTTTCAAATAGTCATAATTTTTTAAATACTCATAAGCAAGGCTGAATGAACCAATATCAACAAATTTCCGGACCAGACGATCGAACAATTCACTGGTGCGTTTTTCATATGGATATTCCTGTAAAAAGAAATCGGTTGCCGATATCTGCGATATTAACTCATTGCGGGCCTCATAAATACGACTCAAATAATATCTTGCATCAATAGCTTCTGGATTAAAGGTCTTTTCATTAGCTATATGACTGAAATAACTTTCCGCAATTCGATAATAACCTTGATTAAAAGCGTCTATGCCATGTTTGAGCTCATCACTGTTCACGGTTGCCTGAATTAATAAAAAGATCATCAACATGCTGAACTCCCGGTTGTCGCTGATAAACCGGTCTCGGCCATTAACAATTTTTCTAACTTCTGTGATGAATTGCCCCAGGAAAATGTTTGTGCCCATTCACGAGCTGCGAGTGAAAAGGACCGCCATTTATCGTTGTTTTCGATCAATTCATCAATATAATCAGCTAAGGACTCTATATCACCATAGGGATATAAATATCCGGTTTTACCATTAATAACAACCTCGCGTAAACCTGGCGAATCTGCACACACAACTGGTGTACCGCAGGCCTGCGCCTCGATCGCGGTCAAACCCCACCCTTCCTTGACCGATGGTTGAACCACAACTCTGGAATCGGCATATATCTGAAACTTAACCCGTTCATCAACGAAGCCCGTAAAATCAAGATTTAATCCTTTTTGCCGGGCATATTCAACAAGATCATCCTTGGCATCACCATCCCCAACAATCATTACCTTTAATTTTCTTTTTTCACTAAGCAAAGAAACTGCATCGATAAAATGATGTATCGATTTGTATTTTTTGACACGACCGACATAGGTGATCAGATCTTTTTGACGATTTGGTTTCAACCCGCTCGGCATCTTGGGTATACCGCTGGGAATAACTGATATTTTATTTTTCACACCAAGCTTTCGTAAATCCTCTTCAGTACTGTGGGATATCGCAATAAAATGGGTTTTACGGTAAATATAAGGGATCAGGTTTTCGGCCACGTATACATAAAGGGCGAAGAGCACATTTGTTTCCCTGAAGATCGCGCTCCGGAAAAGATGCATGACCATAGCACATGTCTTTTTCCGGTAAAAAAAAGGTGTGTAGAATGGTATTTTATTAAGATCATCAATCACAATGTCGATACGATGATGCCGCAGGAGAGCGCGTACCGCATTCGGCACATGAAAATTGAAGTTCGCACGATGACCAATGCGAATTACTTCAAAACCATCGACAATATCATAACGTTTCTGATTTTTCCCTCTACTTGCCAGAATGATAACCCGATGCCCCTGCTTCACTAAAGGTGAAAGTATTTCAAAAAGATACACTTCTGCTCCACCGGCAAGATCATTTTTCCAATCCTGCCAGTTAATGACAAGAATGTTCATCTAGACTTTTGCCCGCCAGTAATTCAGCAAATCCTCTATTGTTTTCTCGAATTTTATCTTGGGTTTCCAGCGCGTGGTATGATTGAAAAGCTCGCCATTCCCGACCAGAACCGGAATATCGATTTTCCTGATCCGGGATGGATCGATACGCACCTCGAATTTGGCTTTTGCTAATTTCTGGAAGCGTTTCAGCGCATCGCTGATCGAATAGCCGTATCCGGATGAAATATTATAGATCCGGCCGGTATCGGCTTTGCTGATCGCCTGAGAATAACCATTAACAATATCCTGGACATTCATGAATTCACGCCGGATCTCGGTGTTGCCGATCTCAACGATCGGCGGTCGCTTGCCGAGTTCGATCTCGGCAATCTGAGCCGCGATCGTTGGCAGTACAAAATTACGGGCATGACCGGTACCGGTATGAGTAAAAGGACGAAGTATCACCACATCGAGCCCCTCGGCAATGTAGTTCTGGCATATCAGTTCGGCTGAATATTTGCTGACCGCATACGGATTCATCAAATTTACCGGAGTGTCTTCAGAGATATTCTCGCCTCCACCGTACACCTCGCAGGTTGAAATAAACACAATACGCGGTTTCTTTTTTAGATTGCGCGCAGCTTCTAAAATATTAGCGGTACCGATAATATTGGTCTGATAGGTTACTAAGGGCTCTTTGAATGATTTGGATACAGAACTCATTGCGGCCAGATGAAAAACAATATCGGGTTGGTGTGTTTTTAAAATTTCATGAACCATTTCGGCATTCGATATCTCAAGCGGCAGATATTTACCATTCTTGGGCATAAACAACGGATAGCAAGTAGGGACTACGCGATAAAGACCCTCTTGCAGCACTTTTAATAAATGAGTACCGACAAATCCTTCACTGCCAGTTACTAATATTACTTTCATTACAATTTTTGCCGCCAGTAGTTTAAAAGGTCTTCAAGGGTTTTTTCAAATTTGATCTTAAGCTGCCAGCCGGTTGCCTTAAAGAACTTTTCGTTCGAGCCGATCAAAAGCAACACATCTGATGGTCGTAACCTTTTTGGATCCTGGCGAATTTCAACCTTCACCTTGGAGAAAGAAAGAAGTATATCGAGCATCTTACCTATTTTACAACCTTCCCCTGATGCGATATTATAGACCTCACCTGGCTCACCCTTTTCGAGGCTCAATGCGTATGCCCGTACAACATCGCGGACATCAGAAAAATCACGCACCGCGTCAAGATTTCCAACCTCAATCACGGGTTTACGTAAACCTTTCTCGATCTCGGCGATCTGACGGGCAAAATTGCTCGTGGCAAATACAATTCCCCGACGTGGACCAGTATGATTGAAAGCACGGGTGCGGATTATCTTTAAGTCATAGCTTTTGAAATACTGATAGCCCATCATGTCCTGGGCAACCTTGCTCACTGCATATGGGCTCAAGGGTCGCAGTGGATTGGTCTCCTTGATCGGCACTTCATCAGGGTTAACCATTCCGTATTCTTCGCTTGATCCGGCAATTTGTATCCTAGCATCGGGCTTAAATTTTCTTATCGCCTCAAGAACATTTAGCTGACCGATAATATTTGTATCCATCGTAACCCTCGGTGCCTGCCAGGAAAAATGAACAAAACTCTGAGCCGCAA